>NZ_JADJKT010000040.1:0-300044 GCF_016705895.1 Candidatus Villigracilis affinis
TGAGGATAATATTCTGAAAGATGTCCGCGTTGCGGTGGAAGGAAGGGGTGTGTAACTGCGGAGGGCTGTGACCCCCATCCCGGCCTTCCCCCATTCAAAACCATGAATGGGGGAAGGTGAACATACTGTATTTATGAACACTAAAATTTTCCCATCACTCGGTTTTTCCTCCCCCAATTGCGCACTTCAATTGGGGGAGATGTCCGAAGGGCAGAGGGGGTCAAAAGCCCAATGCATAAACGCACCACACCAAAAATCTTCGCGCGCGCAAAAAGACTTCACCGCGAAATGACCGAACCCGAGAGTAAACTCTGGGCACACCTGCGGGCACACAGAATGGGTGATGTCCATTTTAGAAATCAGCATGCCATTGGCAACTACATCGTTGACTTCTGTGCACCCCGAAAGAAACTCATCATCGAATTGGATGGAAGTCAGCACCTTGAACAAAAAGAATACGATGAAGAAAGAAGTGTTTTCCTGAAATCAAAAGGCTATCGAATTCTCCGCTTTTGGAATCATGAAGTAATGAACAACACAGATTCAGTCCTAACCGTGATTTGGGATTCATTGAAAGAACAAAACGAAACATAAACATGACATCATCCATCACCCCGTTCTTCTCCCCCAAAGGCGTCGTCGTCATCGGCGCATCCACATCACCAGAAAAATTGGGATATGGCGTGGCGCGCAATTTGATTCAAAGCGGATATCGCGGCGCGATCCATTTTGTGAGTCAGAAAAGCGGCGCGTTATTTGACCGTCCGCTGTATACGAATCTCGATGATGTTCCCGACCCCGTGGACCTTGCGATCCTCATCGTCCCAACCCAGTCCACGCCGCAGACGATCGAAGATTGCGCCAAACGCGGAATCAAGGCCGCCATCATTGTGTCATCGGGTTTTCGTGAAGTCGGCGCAGAAGGTGCCGCGCTCGAAGCGCAATGCGTGGAACTCGCCCGCAAACACGGCGTGCGTTTGCTCGGCCCCAACTGCATCGGCACCCTCGATACCCATCTTCCGCTCGACACAACTTTTCTCCAGCCGCCCATGCCTGCACAGGGCGGCATTGCTTTTGTCTCACATTCGGGCGCGTTTTGCGCCGCGATCATTGATTGGGCGCGCGAACAGGGCTTCGGCTTTTCGCAGATCGTCAGCCTCGGCAATCAAGCCGATGTCAACGAGACCGATGTGCTGCCCGAAGTCGCAAAAGATGAGCACACCAAAGTCATCGCGTTGTACATGGAAAGCGTTTCAAACGGCGTGAAATTCGTGCAAGCCGCAAGCGAGGTCACCAAACACAAACCCGTCATCGCACTGAAGGTCGGCCGCTTCGAAGCGGGACAAAAAGCCGCGGCCTCTCACACGGGCGCGCTGGCTGGCTCCGAAGCCGCCTTCGATGCGGCCTTTGCCAAAGCAGGCATCCTCCGCGCCGATACCGCCGAGCAAATGTTCGACTGGGCGCGGGCCTTGGAAAATTGTCCATTGCCGCGCGGGAAGCGCATGGCGATCTTGACCAACGCAGGCGGACCTGGCGTCATCGCCGCCGATTCACTCGAAACGAACGGCCTGCTCCTGTCTCAATTGACAGAGTCCACGCTGAAGGCTTTGACGAACTACCTGCCCCCCTCCGCCAGTGTCCACAACCCTGTAGATATGCTCGCCTCCGCCTCTCCCGATGCCTACGCCACCTGCCTGAATCTTCTCCTGCAAGATGAAAACGTAGATGGCGCGCTCGTCATCCTGCCTCCGCCGCCAATGTACAAAACAGAAGAAGCGGCAAAAGCAATGATTGAGGTAATCAGTAAATTTGAAAAACCCGTTGTGATCGCGTTAATGGGTTCCACCCTGGTTGAAGAAGCCAGAAAAACATTTCAACGTGCAAACATTCCAACCTATCCATTTCCAGAAAGAGCGGCATCGGCATTGGGGGCGCTTGCCAGGCGAGCAAAGCATCTCACCACAGAGCACACGGAGAGCACAGAGACTCAAAAAAGAATCTCCGGGCTGTGGCATCTTTGGCAGATCTTGACGAACTGCTCACCGCATACGGAATCCAAACCGTTCCCATCAAACTCGCGCGTGACAAAAGCGAAGTCACCGCCATTGCAAATGAACTCGGCTATCCGCTTGTGATGAAGATCGCCTCGCCCGATATTTTGCACAAATCCGATGTGGGCGGTGTGCTGCTCAACCTCACAGATGCCCAAACGCTTTTAAGTGCCTACACGCAAATGACGGAGCGAATTAAATCCGCCATGCCCACGGCGCAAATTGACGGAGTCCATTTGCAACGACAGGCTCCCGAGGGGCAGGAAGTCATCATTGGCATGGTGCGCGATCCGCTGTTCGGGCCGCTGATGATGTTCGGCTCAGGCGGCATCGAGGTGGAAGGTCTCAAAGATGTGGCGTTTGCTTTAGCACCGCTGAATCAGGCCGAGGCGCGGAAGCATGATCCGCAAAACCTGGGCAGGTAGAAAGCTGAAAGGCTTTCGCAGCATTCCAGCCGTTGACGAAGAGTCTGCCATCGATGTCCTCATCAAACTTTCGCATCTCGCGATGGATCATGAAACCGTGGACGAGATCGAGATCAACCCGTTGCGTGTGCTGGCCAAAGGCGCGGTGGCTGTGGATGTTCGAGTAAAATTGCGCGCATGATCCAACTCTCCAATCTCACGTATTACCCCATCAAAGCCTGCCGCGGATTCGATGTTGCCGAATCGCAGGTGGAACGCATGGGGCTTGCCAACGACCGCCGCATGATGGTGGTCACACCTGCGGGCGAATTTCTCACCCAACGCGAGTATCCGCGCCTGGCGCTGGTGACGCCCGCTGTAAAAAACGGCATGGTCACGCTCTCTGCGCCGAATTTTGATTCGCTGCAATTTGGAATTCAAAGCACAGGCACGCCGACCTCCGTCAACATCTGGAAAAGCAAAGACGTGAGCGCCATCGATCAGGGCGACGAATCTGCGCAGTGGCTTTCAGACTGGCTCGGCGTTTCGGTGCGGCTCGCGCATGTGGCGGATGGTTTCAAAAGAAAACTAAATCCAGCCTATGCCATCAACGCTGATGACCACACTGGATTTGCCGACGGGTACCCGATCCTGATCATCTCTGAAGAATCGCTTCTGGACTTAAACTCGCGGCTTGACTCAGCAGTCCCGATGAATCGCTTCCGCCCGAACATTGTGGTCAAAGGTTGTGACCCGTTCGCAGAAGAGACCTGGAAGCGCATCCGCATCGGCGGCGTGGAAATGGCGCTCGTGAAGCCCTGTGCCCGCTGTATGGTGACGACCATCGACAAAGACACCCTCGCCAAAAGCAAGGAACCGCTCAAGACCTTAAGCACCTACCGCAAGCAGGAACTGGGCGTCATCTTCGGCATGAATATCATCCCGTTGAATGAAGGCGTGGTTAGGGTTGGCATGAGCGTGGAAGTTTTGGAATAGCATGCAAGAGTGCACCGAATGAATGGAAACATGGAAAAAACTTTTATCGATATTCTCGGCTGGGCTGGGACAATTTTATATCTCATCGCCTACGGATTGATCTCCGCAAAAAAGGTGGAGGGCGATTCGTGGTGGTATCAGGGCTTGAATATCATCGCGGGCACGTTCCTGATCATCAACACGTTTTATTTGCGTGCCTATCCATCGGCAGGCTTGAACATTGCCTGGGTCGGAATCGCTTTTGTGACTTTAGGCCGCAAGGTATGGATGAATGCTTCGCATGACTAGCATTTCACGCAGGGATTTTTTGAAACTCGGCGGCGCGGCTTTGCTCGGCGTCTCGGCAAGCAAGTTCATCCCTGCGCAGGAGGATGAACCCAATTTCACTGCGCCGCTCGTCTGGAACGGCAGCCGCAGGTTCAAACGCATGGCATTCACTTATGACGATTGCTATTTGCTGAACAAAATGCAGGACCTTGAAGAATTGCTGAATGAATTCCCCGACTTCAAGGTGACCTTCTTTCCCGTCGGGTCGAAACTGCTCAATTTGGAAGAGCAGGACGCGGGTATCTGGAAGCGCCTCGTCGAAAAGGGACACGAGATCGGCTATCACACCTTTGACCATGTCAACCTCGGCGTCATGTCACCTGCCACTGCGTTGATGGATTACGACAAATGGCACGCAGCGTTGAATCAGGTGCTTGGCATGGAATACACGGTGCGGTTTGTGCGCCCGCCTTACGACATCATCAGCTACACCATGGATGTGCTCTGTCAGGAGCGCGGACTGGTGGCGGCGATGTTCTCCATCGGCGGCGGCGGTGAGCCCGATATCGTCACCCGCGCGATTCAAAAAGGCAAAGGCGGCGACATTGTGCAAATGCACATCCGCACACAGGATTACACATCCAGCGTGCAGGTGTTTCCGTGGTTGAAAGAAAACAACTGGGAATTGGTAACGATGAGCAAACTCTACGACGATTACCTGCGCGAGCAGATCAACCCCGAAGGCTGTGAACTGGATGCAGGCAGTTCGTTGACGAGGGTGTGTGGAAAATAATATAGAGAGTAGAGAATAGTCAGAAGTAAAAAAGAGGCAGCCACCAGCGACTGCCTTTACTATTTCTCTACTTTCTATTCTCGAATAATGTCTTGAGAATATTTATCCGCAAACAGCGCGGGCTGGCCGCCTGTGTGCCAGAACAGGATGGTTTCGTCTTTTTTGAAAAACCCCTTGCGAATCAGATCGATCATCCCTGCGGCGGCGCGGCCTGTGTAGACGGGGTCAAGCAGCAGGCCTTCGGTGCTGGCAAATAATTTAATCGCCTCGCGCTCCCCTTCTCCGAAAACACCATAGCCTGCCTGACAATAATTTTCATTTACCAGAACATCGTCACTCGTAAACTGAATCTGTTCGCTGAGTTTTTCACTTGCCTGCGTAGCCAACTCAGAGACATGTGCCTTGATCTGCGCCTCAGGCTCGTCAATGCTGATTCCCAGCACCATCCCTTTGAAGCCAAACACACGCTGTCCCAGCACAAGCCCTGCATGCGTCCCGCCCGAGGACGTGCCGAACACGATCCAATCCACTTTCCTGTTCTGGTTCATGAATTCTTCCATCGCGAAGGTATAGCCCATTGTGCCCGTGGGGCTTGATCCACCGTAAGGAACGAGATATGGCCGCTTCCCAGCGGCAACGGCTTTGTCAAAGGTCTCCTGTAAAATACGGTCGCGGTCTTTGCGGTCTTCCACGGTGACGATCTCCGCGCCGAAGAGTTGGTCAAGCAGAAAATTCGCGGAAGCTTGTTTCGGTTTTTCGCCTGTCAACACCAGCGTACAGTCAAAACCAAAACGGGCGGCGGCGGCCACGGTCTGTCGGCAATGATTCGATTGGATCGCGCCCGCAGAGATCAGCATCGTTGCGCCCTGCTCCTGCGCCTCCGCAACCAGGAATTCCAGCTTGCGGGTCTTGTTCCCGCCAAAAGCCAGCCCCGTCTGGTCATCGCGTTTGACGAGGATGCGCGGACCACCGAGCGCCTGCGTCAAACGCGGAAGGTCTTCGATCGGTGTGGGGAGATGGGCAAAATTCAATCGGGGAATGGTTTTCATTGGGCTCCTTTAGGCATCCACAAATTGTTTCCACTCAAGTTCGGGATGACTGCCGAAGTTGATCAGCACACCAACTTTGTAGCCAGAAGTTTTCAGATAGTGAAGCATCTGGGATTCTTCCTTGTCGGTCAATTTATCCAGAACCTTGAATTCGACAACGATTTTGTCAAAGCAGATCATATCTGCGACGTATTTCTTTTTCAGGCGATGCTGTTTGTATTGAACCTGCAGGTTTTGCTGCGGAACAAAGGGAACGTCCATGAAGTCAGCCTCGATCTCCATCGCCTCCTGATAAGCCGCCTCCAAAAACCCTGAACCCAACTCGCGATGCACTTCCGTCGCCACTTTTATGATCGCAAGCACTTCTTCGGTGTAATTCGTCTCAGTCATTATGCCTCCAAAAAATTAGCACTTCGCGGATTCTATTCCAGTCCCTGCTTCGTTTTCTCTTTTCCTCTGGAACGCATCACATCCAGCACGCGCGGCATGATATCTGCATAGAGTTTGTACCAAAGTTTGTTCGGGGCAAAGTCATACGCGCCGAGTGTCCGCACCACTTCACCGCCGAGGCCTTCCTTGAAGCGATACACACCCCACATCGAATCGCTCTCGTCGAACACCTCGGGCGCGCCCCACAGGTCATACAGAGAACAACCCGCCGCCTTTGCGCGCTTCATGGCCTCCCATTGCAAAAGATAGGTCGGCATTTTCTCGCGGTGCAAATTGCGCGACATGCCATACACATAATACGCCCGCCCCGCGAACATAAACAGGAAAATCGCCGCAACAGGAACACCGTCAACTTCGGCAACGAGCGGGATGGCAAAAGGCTGCGTGCCCTGCGCTGCAGACGAATGATTCTCCATGAACAATTTCCAAACCGTCAGGTAATAATTTTCATCGCGGATCACAAATCCATCGCGCACACTTGTCTCGGCGTACATGCGATACAGCATCCCCAACTCATCCAGTTTGCCAGCCCGCACCGTAACGCCCTTCTTCTCTGCGAGGCGCACGTTGTAACGAGTCTTCGGCTTCATACGCATGAGCATTTCATCTTCCGATGCGGATAGATCGATCAAGACCGTATTTTGGAATTGGATCTGCTCCGACGAAATTCCCCACCCTCTGCGCTTCAATTCGGACATAACGGTCTGGCCGCCGTTATCGAGAACATCCCCTTCGCTGTGAGGGACTCCGCGCCCGAGGACAACATCAGGGTCAATTTTCAGGAAGATCGCACCTTGTTTCTTCGCAAAGGATTGCAAGTCGTTCAACACACGAGTACGCAGAGGCACATTATCCCAATCCATGAGCGGACCTTTCGGCGCGTACAACACAGACAGCCGCGCAGCAAATCCGCGGTTGAGGATGGTGCGTTTGAGAATAAGGCAGGCGGCTACAACTGGTGAGTGGAAAGTGGAAAGTGCTTGCGGATCGCTTTCCACTTTCCACTTTCCATCCTCTGTCCAAACAGCGTAGATCGGCACCCACCCATATTTCGCTTTCACCTGCCCCCATTCATAGGTTTGGAGGAAGTGCGGGTTGGGAAGAGTGGAAATGATTTGATTCCAAAAATTACTTTTCACTACTCTCTATTTCCTATGTACTTCACATACGCCCAATACAACAGCGGATTGTACACTCTGTCCACGGCTTGGGCGGCGCGTTTGAGTTGACCACCAAATCCGCGCTTGAAACGGTAAACGCCCCACAACCCATCGTGACGGGTTTCGAAATTGGCTTCGAGGGTTTCCTCGTTTTCGTCAGGGACGCCCCACAAATCATATTCGTCACAGCCGCGCGCTTTCGCCCAGCGGATGGCTTCCCACTGCAAAAGATAAGTGGGCATGCGGTTGCGTTCCTGATCGTTCGAGGCGCCATACACATACCAGGCACGTTTCGCATTGGAGAAAACCATCAACGAAGCCAGCGGTTTGCCTTCGAATTCCGCGACGAGCAATTCACAAGTCCCTTTCGGGTGGAACAACTCATAGGCACGTTGATAATATTCCTTTGAATGCACGCCAAAGTTATCGCGCCCGCCTGTGACGGTCATCATTTCATGGAAGGCGGGAATATCGTCCCATGATCGGACGGTGATACCCTTTTTCTCGGCGAGGCGGATGTTGTAGCGGCATTTCGGTTTCATCCGCGCGAGAATGGTTTCTTCACTATCTTTAATGTCAATAGTGATCGTGCGCGGGGGTTGGATGTTGTGGGGGGAAAGTTTGAAAGCTTGAAGGTTGGAAGGTTGGAAAGTTTCTTCCCAGGTATCGGTTTCAATTTTCAGGAAGATGGCGTGATTCTTTTTACAGATCGAATCTACTTCACGCCAAAACGATTCGTTGTCAACCATCAACCGTCCACTATCAACTGGTTTCGGCATGTAGCCGAGAGTCAACCCCAAAGGCAGGCGGCGGAAGAGGATCTGGGCACCCGTTTCACGGTCAAGAAGGAGGCGAACGGGTTTCCATCCAAAATCATTTTTGAGCTCACCCCATTCGCCCATCTGCAATAGATGCGCGTCTGGATGTTCGGCTATGAATTGATTCCAAGCGGAGAGGGTGACTTCGGGCATGTCAGACTTCGAGGTAGTCGTGCGGGGCGTTGAAAATGGTGGAGCCGGGGATCAGTTGATCGAGAAGTTTGGCGATGGATTGCGCGTCAGCAGAGAGGCTGAGGGTGGATAACTGCTCGATGGCCTGAGTCAGGTCAAGGTTAAGAGAGGATGCGGCGTCTTGGTCGAGTCGAAAAATATCGGGGTGCGAAGTCTGAATGAGAGAGGTGCCTTCATCCCAAAGTTCTTCGGTAAGTTTTTCGCCGGGGCGGATGCCCGTGAAGGCGATCTCGATATCTTTTTGCGGTTCGAGTCCCGAAAGTTTGATCAGGTCTTCGGCGAGATCGAGAATGCGGACGGGTTCACCCATATTGAGGACGAAGACTTCGCCGCCGTTGTTCATGGATGAAGCCTGCAAAACGAGATACACGGCTTCGGGGATGGTCATGAAAAAACGGAACATGTCAGGATGCGTAATGGTGATGGGGCCGCCATTGGCGATCTGATTTTTGAAAATGGGAATGATGCTGCCGCGACTGCCCAGCACATTGCCAAAGCGGACCACGGTGAAGGCGCGTTTGTTCTCTTTGGTACCGCCTGCACGGGCAGGCTTGTGCGCGGCGTCGAGGACGATGGCTTCAGCAAGGCGTTTGGTTGCGCCATAAATGCTGGAGGGATGCACGGCTTTATCGGTGGAGATCAACACGAACCGCTCAACGTTGTGATCGAGCGCAGCTTGAACAACATTGCGTGTGCCAAGCACATTGTTGGTGATCGCCTCAACAGGATTGGCTTCCATCAATGGGACATGCTTGTGTGCGGCGGCGTGAAAAACAACCTGCGGATGGTGCTGTGCAAAAACAGAATCAAGCCGCTGTTCGTTACGGATATCGGCAATGATGGGAATCAATTTCAGCGCGGAATAATCGTTTTGCAATTCGAGCAAGATCTCGAAGATGCTGTTTTCGCCGTGACCGAGCAAGATCAAGCTGTGAAGGGTTACGGCGCGCGATCTGGCGGCACAACTCGCGGCCAATGGAACCGCCCGCGCCAGTGACCAGCACGCACTTGCCTTCGAGCGCCTGCCCCACCTGTTCATCATTCACGCGGACATGGTCGCGGCGGAGGAGATCGGTGATATCCACTTCGCGCAGGCGATTAACGCTGACCTTGCCGCCGAGCAATTCGTAAATACCGGGCATGGTGCGCGAAAGGATTCCTTTTTTGCGGCAAGCGTCATTAACTGCGCGGATGATCTTTCCAGGCGCGGACGGAATGGCGATGATGACTTCGTCGATACGTTGATTTTCGAGGACTTCAGGAAGTTTGCTGACCTTTCCGATCACAGACACACCGTAGATCTGGTGATTCTGTTTGGCGGGGTCGTCATCCAAAAAGCCGACAGGGAAAAGATTCAACTGGGACGATTTTTGCAATTCACGCACAACCAGCGCGCCTGCGTCGCCTGCGCCGATGATAAGTGCGCGCCTGTTCTCACGAAGCGCGGCGCGCGAAGCCGACGATTGCTCGGCTAGGATTCGCAAAGCAAACCGCGAGCCGCCGATGAGAACGAGCGAGAAGAGCCAATCAATGCCGAGAGCGGAACGAGGCATGCCAGGCTGGATGAAGCCGATGCTGCTGAACAAAAGCATGACTCCCGAAGTGAGCACTGACGCGGCAGTCACAGCTACGGTGATGAGTCGCAGCTCGCTGGTGCTGGCATAAACCCACAATCGACGATAGAGGCCGAAGGAAAAATATACTGGGACTTTGACCAGCAGAGCCACCACGCACATCAACAACGCAGCGGGAAAATAAAAAGGCAACTCGCTCACATCCAGACGCAACGCAAAACTGCCCAGCACCGAAACGATGATGAGGGCAAGGTCGCCAATTAAGACGAAGCGGTTGCGAATATGAGGACGGGAAGACATGGGGAAAAGGATGAGGGATGAAGGGCGAGAAGTAAAAGGTGAGAAGCTGACTACACTTTGCCTTTTACTTTTTACCTATTACTCTATTTCTCTACGCCCCGCGCATTTCTTCCACGGCTTCATAAAGCCCATCCGCCAGTGTGACTTGTGGTTTGAAACCGAGAGTTTCCATGATCTTCTTCGGGGTACCGATGGAGCGGTAAATGTCGCCAGCGCGAGGCTCAGCATGGACATGTTTAGGCGCATTCGGGAAGAGTTCGTAGAGAATATCAAGCAGGTCGAGCAGGCGGGTTTCCACACCGGTACAGACGTTGAAGATTTGTCCAGGTGCGGCTGGATGCTGGGATGCGAGCAGGTTGGCCTGCACCACATCGCGCACGTTGACCAGGTCACGGCTTTGGCCGCCATCGCCATAGATGGTAATGGGTTTGTTATCCAACATACGGCGGATAAAGATCGGAACGGCGGCGGCATACATGGAATCAGGTCGCTGGCGCGGACCGTAGACATTGAAATAGCGGAGTGCAGCCACTTCAAAGCCAAAATAATCGGTAAATAATTGCGCGTACTTTTCATCCACGCGCTTGGAAGTAGCGTAGGGTGAAAGCTGTTTTAACGGAGTATCTTCCACAAGCGGCATGGCGGTCGAATCGCCGTACACAGCCGCACTGGATGCGATCACGGCACGTTTGACGCCCGCCTTGCGTGCCGCTTCAAAAAGGATGGAAGTGCCGGTCACGTTCACATCGAAACATTCCTGTGGTTTTTCCATTGACTCAGGAACAGAAACGAAGGCCGCCTCGTGAAAAATGATATCCATGCCGCGCACGGCTTCCGCCACTTGGGAAGCATCACGCAGATCACCTTCGATGATCTCGACGTCGAGACCCTTCAAATTATCACGTTTACCTGAGGAGAAGTTATCCAATACGCGGACTTTATCTCCCTGCTTTAGCAGAGCCTGTACAATGTGAGAGCCAATAAAACCCGCGCCGCCTGTTACCAAATAATTCATTTTTACCTTCCTGTTCTTCTTAATACGGTTCCGATGGTCCGCAACACGATGTTGAAATCCATGTTCAGTGTGCGGTGCTTGATGTAATACAGGTCATATTCGAGCTTGACCACAGTCTCTTTTACGCTGGCCACGTAGCCATAATTGATCTGTGCCCAGCCAGTGAGCCCTGGTTTTACCAGCAAACGCGCGCGGTAAAAGGGGATCTGCTTTTGGAATTGCGCCACCAACTCGGGGCGTTCTGCACGCGGACCGACGAGACTCATTTCACCCGTCAACACGCTCAGGAATTGTGGCATTTCATCGAGGCGGGTACGGCGCAAAAAATTACCCACACGGGTTACGCGTGGATCATTAACAGTTGCAGGCCGTGCCTCGCCATCCGCTTCGGCGTCTTGCATCATGGAGCGGAATTTATAAATCCTGAATAATCTACCACCCTTGCCAAGTCTTTCCTGTGAATAGAAAATGGGAAATCCGCTTTCCACGACAATGGCAATTGCCGTGAATGGAAAAATAATCGCAAAGATCAACAATCCCAGCAGGCCGCCAAAAATATCCATCAGGCGCTTGAACAATTCGTACACCCCGCTCACGCGGACCTGATCCACGAACGAGCGGATGACCCAATCTGATTCAAGATGTTCGACAGGCACACGCTGGGTCATCTCTTCATACATGATGGGCATGCGCGTCACTTCCACACCCTGTTCCTGTGCATCCAAAATGGTTTGAAACGTCTCACCCTTTATTTCGCCGTTGATGGCGACCACAATATCTGAAATACGATGGGTTTCTATCATTTCGAGCAGTTTCTGGCTGCTCCCCAGCACCGCAAAGCCATGATAGGACTTGGCTTGCTTGCGCAGGTCATCGTCAATGTAGCCAATCAAAATGAACGGCGGCGGGCTGAACTTGCGGTAAATATCTGCCAGTGAATGTCCCGCCTTGCCGGCACCCACGATGAGCACACGGCGCATCAACCCTGATGAGGTGTAGAGTCGTATATAGATGGCGCGCCAGGCCAGGGTTAGGATGGATGCGAAAATGAGGAATGCACCCACGCCGATACGCGGAAGCGACTCAGGGTCTTGATTAAATGTAAAAAGCAGTGAGTATCCCAACAGCCCGACGATCGGCGCAACAGCAATTCCACGCAGGGTTTTTCTCCAGCTTGCGGCGGTATGCGTCTCATACGAATCCACCATCAGCAAAAGCCAGACAAGCGGAAGGAGATAAAACCAAACGGGGATCTTCAGTTCAATAATGGTTGCAGCCAGACGCTCAGCTCGGGATTCGGAAAATCCACGCTCGACCAACCGCGCGACCTCGCGCACAAGCGAGAACTGATACCAGGTGAACAAAGCCGCAAACATCGCACCGACAGATGCGACAAGATCTCCCGCCAACAGAATCGTACGCTGTTCGCTGGGTCTTAATCGAAGGGGGGGTCTAATAATATCAGCCATGATTACGAGCCGAAGCGGGACTTGAAATAAAACTCCACAAAAAACCTGCACCCCATGAAAGGTGCATGGTCGTTATGGCAAGCGGCAGACCGAAAAACAGAAAACCATTTCGTTTTTCAACTGCCAGTTTCAAACCAGCCAGGCCAAGGACAAAAAAATAGATCGCCAATTGGGCGGCAAGGGCATAACGCGCAAGCCCAAAAAACAAGGATAACACAATAAAAACGATCACGGACAATACAAACAACGGTGGAAGCGCCTGTCTCCAGCGCAATGTATGCGGATAACGCTTGAGCATTTTCAACTTCCAAAAACCGTAACGCCAGTATTGCGCCGCAAGCCTGCCGAGCGTGCTTCTCGAAAAATACACCGAACGGATCGAAGGGTCAAGCCAGACTGTCCCGCCCGATTCGCGCACACGTGTGTTGAATTCGTAATCTTCATTCGCCAGCAGGGTTTCATCAAAAGCACCGATCTTCTCGATCAGCGTGCGGCGAAACGAACCAAATGGCACCGTATCCACCGCGCCCGCTTTCGCATTGAGCCGATACATCGCATCGCCCACACCCAGCGGATGCGCCGCCGCAAACGAGATCGACTTCGCGATCAGGGTATCCGCGCCCGGGCGAATCTCCCACACGCCGCCGATATTCTCTCCTTTTCCCGCTTCATGCGCAGCCACACACCGCTCCACATATTCGGGAATCGGCATGGAATGTGCATCAAGGCGGACGAAAACATCGCCTCGCCCCTGACGAATGGCCTGATTCAGCGCCGAAGGAATTGCCTTCACCGTATTATCCACCACCCGTATCTCCAGATCAGCGTGTTCCTTTTGAAACGACTCGATCACGGACCGTGTGTTATCGGTGGACATTCCATCTGAAATGATCAGTTCCATCTGCGCGCGCGGATAGGTCTGCGCGAGGACGGCATCAAGTAAATGACGAATGGTGGATTCTTCGTTATAGCAGGGGACAATGATCGAGACAAAGGGTGGCATTTTAAGGAGTAGATCCCAAATGAGCGTTTATTTTTTGCCCAGCGGCAGGAACACCTCAAAGGTGGCACCCTCCCCCTGCCTACTGCGGACGCTTATTCTACCACCATGCGCCTGTACGATCTCACTTGCGATTGCCAGCCCCAGCCCCGCGCCATGCTTCTCTCCGCCCTTGCGGGCAGGGTCCGCTTGATAGAAACGCTCGAAAATATGTTTCTGCACTTCAGCAGAGATACCCATACCCGTGTCTGAGACCGCGACTCGCATTTCTCCATTTACAACAGATACGTGCAGCAAAATCGACCCGCCTTGCGGTGTGAACTTGAGTGCATTATCCACCAGATTGGTGAAGACTTGCGCGAGTCGGTCGCCATCGGCAGTGACAGCAGGCAGGTTCTCAGCGCCTTCCACCTTAATCTGTACGCCTGTCCGCTGCAATTGCGGAGAAAATTTTTCTGCAACCGCATTCAGCAGAGCAGTCATTTTCACGGGAGACATCGTAATATCCGCCGTGCCCGAATCGAGCCGCGCCAGATCGAGCAGGTCCAGCACCATGCGATGCATACGCCCCGATTCATCATAAATCACCTGCGCAGCCTTCTGGCGAGCTTCATCTGAATCCGCTGTACCATCCAGGATCGCCTGCGCAAATCCCTGAATGGATGTGAGCGGCGTCTTCAATTCATGCGAGACATTGGCGACAAAATCACGCTGCGACCTTTGACTCGCCTGCGTACGCATCATCATCGCATTGAACGCCCGCGTCAATTCCTGGACCTCGTGCGGGCCGCGGATATCGACAGGCTTCACATCCGCTGACGGCATTTCACGCGCCGTGGTCACCACCCGCTGCAATGGGTCGGCGATCCAGCGCGCAAACAGGAAAGCCACCACCAGCGACAGGAGCAGCGCGAATAATCCGCTTCGCAGAATGAGCGGGAGAAAATCATCGGTGAACACATTTGAAATGGAAAGTTTCGGACGTGGGGAGGCAACGAGCAAATACGTTTTATCAGGGAAGAAGCTCGATCGAATACAGCCAGGCCTTGCCGTTCGCGTCGCGGATCAACGGCATATCGCGGGCAAACACTCTCTTTTCAGGAAACGGCAATGCGGCTTCTTTACCTGAGTATGTATCCAGGGTCGTTTGCTTATCCTGTGAATACAGGATCACCCGCACATCGAAAATCAACGATGCTTTTTGCGCTGAAATGGAAATAGGCTGGGAATTCGATGTCCGTGAATTTTCCAGTACAACGCCCTGCACGGCACGCAGCCGCTCCAGGGTCTGGCGATATAACAATGGATTGGTGATAAGGTATGAAAACAGAATTATCGCCACGACACCCAATGCCGTGACGATAAGAAGTGCATAACTCAACCAAAGACGGGAACGCAGCGAAGAAAACATGGATGGTTACGTGACCAGCTTATATCCAACACCTGTGACCGTTTCTATTTTCACAGTGGAGCCTTCCAGCTTTTTTCGAAGATGCGCAATGTGAACATCCACTGTGCGGGTCTGGCCGTAGAAATCGAATCCCCACGCAAGTTGAAGCAATTGCTCGCGGGTGAAGACACGGCCGGGCTGCTCTGCCAAAGTAAGCAAAAGGTCAAATTCCTGCGTACGCAGATCGAGGGTCTGTGAGGCGACGGAAACTTCACGGGAGGCAGGATCAATGGTCAGGTCGCCGCGATGAAGCGGTTTTCCATCCGCTTGTTTTTTGCCATCGCTCCTGCGCAGGATCGCTTTGACACGCGCGATCAATTCACGCGGATTAAATGGTTTGGTGAGGTAATCATCCGCGCCGAGTTCGAGGCCGAGAATTTTATCGATATCTTCATCCCGCGCGGTGAGCATGATGATGGGCGTCTGGTCGCCTTTTATGCGCAACGAGCGACAGACTTCAAAACCGTCCAGCTTGGGCAGCATCACATCCAACACGATCAACGCGGGACGATACTTCGTAACTGCCTCGAGCGCAGATTCACCGTCCCCAACCTCCTGTACACGAAAACCATCCCGCTCGAAATACATGCGCGAGAGTTGAATAATGGATGGTTCGTCGTCAACAAGCAGGATGAGTTCGGAGGACATGTTACATCGCGATTACAACAGCTTCAACTTCGACCAGGCCGCCCTTGGGCAAACCCGCCACTGCCACGGTACTGCGCGCAGGCGGATTCTCGCCGAAGTATTCCGCATAAATGGAATTCATCTTCGGGAAATCAGCCATGTCTTTCAAAAAGACCGTGGTCTTGACCACATTATCCATGCTGGAGCCAGCGGCTTCAATGACATTGCGCAAATTATTTAGAGCCTGACGCGTCTGCTCTTCCACCGCGCCTGCAACCAACTCCCCTGTGGTTGGGTCAAGGCCGATCTGCCCGGCAGTGAAGATAAACGAATCTGTACGAATGGCCTGTGAGTATGGACCGATCGCCTTTGGAGCCTTTTCTGTGTGGATAACTTTCTTTCTCATAAATAACCTCTTTTTGAAAATTTCATTTCGCATTAACAGCGAATGATCGAACCCGATGATTTTAATACAGAATTGGCTTTACAGGCTGATCTATAAAAAAGGGGCCATTATTTACCCTCTATAAAACAAATCAGGGTGGTGTGAGTGTGCCTCACACCACCCATCAAAGAAATCATTACGAATCGCGTTCGGTGGTGGTGCCTTCGGCGGGTTTGTTCGCTTCGCGGAAGGCTTTCATTGCCTCACGCAAAGCCTTGAACGTGCCATTCATCGAAGACTTGACTTCTTGCAATTTGGTGCGCATCTCCTGCACTGTGGCTTTTGCCTTCTCAGCATCAGTCACTTTGCCATTTACGTCGAAGCCTTGATGGGAACTGACGACCCCGTTGATGCTTTCATAGGCTGGGCGGGCGCTTTTCAGTGCGGCTTCATAGGCATCGAGTGCCGCTTGCAGGGCAGCGACATCCTTGCCGTTTGCGGCGGCCTTATCGATCCGCTCCTGCAATTTGGAGAGGTGTTCGTCGTCGTCATCAAAAGCCTTGCCCAGCCGTTCGTAGGCTTGCAACTGGCGCGCCCACAACTGCTCCAGCTTTTCGTTGTTCACTTCACCCTCGGGATTCGCGCTCAATGCAAAGGCATTTGCAAAGGGAAACGCGGCGAAAGCGAGGGCGGCGACCATTGCCACCAAAATTGTTTTCTTGAATATGTTTTTCATCGTAAGCCTCCTTTCAGGTTACAGATGAAATTCTAGGCGGAGCGGGTTATGCGTATATGGCACGGTTGTAAAAAGATTGTAAATTCGAGAGAACGACTGAAATCGTTACTACAGTTTACGGTTTTACATAGACCGTGTATTCGATAATGTAATCACCGGGCTCGAAATCGGATGTGCCGTCGTTGATCGCGGAAGTAAATACAGCGGTCGTGGAAAGGTGATGCTCACCAGCGGTCCACTCGCTAAGGGAGGTATATACGAGGCGGCAGACTTTTCCTCCTGTTTCGATCTCAAAGGTGCTGAATGAATCGGCAGGTACATTCTTGCCATCCAGCACAAATTTCAGTTCGATATTCTCAAAGTTGGATGCGATCATGGCTGCATCAGCGGCACACCATGAATAGCCCCAAACAACGGGCTGCGGATCCGTCATTGAAACGGAATATGTCGCTGTGCCAGGTTGGGCAAAGGTTACAGCAGGGTCGTAGCTTTCGCGGGCAAGGTCTTCGAGAAATGGAGCGCCCGAAGAAAGCGCGGCTTCGGCTTCTGATGGCGAGGCGACCTTCGGCGCGGCACTCGGCGTGACGCCTGCTCCGAGCGGCTGCAGCACTGCGTCAATGCCTGCCTGCAGGACAATGTCTTCGATAGCCGTAGCAGTTTTCTCGTCAACGGGGATGCGCAGTGTGGGCTGAACCCCCTGCCCTTCGAGGAAGATGGTTCCATCGGGTAGAACAAAGCGTCCAGTCGGAACCGTCACGCTGAATCCATCTGGCAAATTGAAGGTGCCGCGCGCGGTCTCGGCTTCGACGCCACTGGTTGGGGTGAGGCCGACGACGATCATGCCTGGCACCTGGCTGAAACCATAGGCCTCGATCTCGCAGGCGCTGAAACAGGCGGGGCCGACAAGCAGCACCATCTTTTCAAAACGATACTGGTTTTGATTGGGCAGGAATTTCTGACGCAAGCCTTCAGGCTCAAATTTGCCCGTCTTGTCGCTGTAATATTCCAATTGACCTAAAAGGATTTCCTGATCGGTAAAGAAACCAGCCAGCCCAAGCGGAGCGCCGCCATTGTTGAAGCGCATATCGATCACGATGCCTGCCACGGTATTGGCTTCGAATTGTTTGAGCGCGCGTTCAAAAAGGCGGATCACGAGATTGAGATCATCGTAATTGCTGTTGATGCGGATGTAACCAACATTTTCATTGTTGACAGGGATGATCTTGGAATCCACAGGCAGCAGCGAACTGGTATCCACACCGAAATACAGCGATGTGCGGCTAAAGCTCTGACGTTCCTCGATCGCGACCAAATTGACCAACTGCGGAATGCCATCAGCATTTGCAAACTTGACCGACGCCTCTGTGCCAGGCAGGGCACGCAGTAAATAACGCGATTTCTGATATCGGATCGCAAAATCGGATGACTGGTTGGAATAGGTCTGCGCCGCAGAAATCGCATCGCCGATCGGCTGGCCGTTGAACTCAGTCACCTCCGCGCCAACTTGAATGCCAGCCGCTTGAGCGGGTCCACCTTCCACGACAAAAATAACGATCACACGTCCATCGTCCAATTCACGAATGGCAAAACCGTACCCACCGGAGATCGCAGTTGCAAAATCCCGCTGGAAATAATCGCCGCCACTGATGCTCACATGGCCGTCATTGAACGCCCAGGTGAAATCACGCAAAGCCAGATAGAAGGCATTCGGGTCGCTATCCTTTTCAGCTTGTTCCACTCTTGGTTTCAATTCGGCGTACAAGGCATCCCAATCGGGAGCCTCGCCTTCAATGTCGGCGAAGGCATATTCCTTGCGGATCGTCTCGAACATCCTGTTGAACGATTCGGTATAGGACATGGCCGAATAATCCTTCACGGCAATATCCTGAGGTTCGTAAAGAGTCAAATCTTCAATCTGATCCTGCGAAACTGAAAAGGGGCTTTGGTCGAGATCCACGATCGAATATCCTTCGGGAATCGCACCGATGGGATCGTCGGCAGTAAAGAGCAAACCATCTTCGCCGAAGCCTGTTGGGAATTGCTGGTCGGCATCCTCGGCCCAGACCACGAGTTTTCCGCCAATGACTTCATCCTTGTTTTCGGAGTCGGTTTTCACAGAGGCAAGATAGGAAGGCCAGCCGCGGGAACGGTCATCCCCTTCTGCGAACGGGCCGCCATACACATTGGGCGAATACGCCACAGAGAAAATTTGCACGCCCGCATCCGCACTGCCATCGTTATCCACGTCATTGAATTCACCCAGCGGCCTGGCTGGCAGACTCAATTCATAAGTGCCGCCAAGGGCATCTGCATCGAAGGTCATAAATCCGAGCGTTTGTGAATCGACGGGAATTTCCCACTCGAGGTCGCGCAGGACAAATCCGTGCATGTCGATCAAAGCAACGGCATTTTCCACATAATAGGTTGTAAGCACAAAATCATTGGTCACGGTATACGTACCAGTAAGCTGATAAGGCTGGGAAGATGCTGGCAACAGTGCATCCACTGCCGTCGGCGCGGCTTTCGGAGCACAGGCTGAAAGCACGAGGCTTGCCATGATCAACATTCCAAATATTCGAAACAACGTAGACTTCATTTTTTCTCCTTTGAGGTCAGGTCCTGCAATTATAGCCTTATGGTTAAGACGTGGATTATAATTTTCAGCATGGATACTGTAACCGCCCAATTGCAAAAAGAATTCGAAAAGGCCCAGCAGGCCCGCATCAACAAAAACGAAGGACAGGCGCGAGTCTGTGCCCGCCGCGCGGCTGGCATCGCCATTCGGGATTATCTCACCCGCAAAGGGAACAAGATCCCAAGCATGAGCGCCTACGATCTGTTGAATCTGCTTAAGGATGACACGAATCTTCCCCCCGACCTGAAACTGGCCGCTGACAATTTGACAGTGCGCGTCACTGAAGAATTCACCCTCCCCGTCGATGCAGATTTGATCGCCGAAGCGCGCAAATTAAGCAACTGGCTGCTGAGTAATTAAAAAATTGGAGGCTTGAACGCCTCCAATTTTTATGTACCAAAACGAATTCTTTTCCAACTACATCTTGCGCCCAGCCAGATAATACAATGCGCGCGCAACGGTGACGAGAACGAGCATCCCCGAAACCACACCACCGAATATCAGAAACACCCTGCGCCAGTCTGTGAAGCGCAAAGTGATTTCGCTGCGGCTGGGCATGCGGATGCGCGCGCCCAAACGCTGGACAAGTTCCTTCGGAGGCGAGATCGGCCTCAAGGTCCCAGCCAGATGCGCTTCGAGGAATTGGATATCTTCTTCAGGGGTATGAGTCTGCTTACGTTTCGCCATTTGTACCTATTTAGTGGGATACAGGATCAACCCAACCGTGCCAGGCCCGAGATTTGCGGCAATGGAAATGGACAGTTCGCTGATCAATGTTTCCTTGTGATTGAAGTGAGCCTTGGCGTCATTCAACAACCCTTCGCCAGACTTAAGGTCGCGGGCATGTACAACAGCAAGGTAAACTGGATCTTTTCCAAACTCTTCTTTTGCGATCTCGATCACACGGTCAAGTGCTGCCTTGCGGGTACGCACTCTTTCGGCCATGTTCAAATCGCCGTTCCGCAGGATCGCGATCGGTTTTACATTGAGAAGAGAGGCCAGCGCCGCCTGTAAGGTCTTCACGCGGCCAGACATCTTTGCATATTCCAATGTATCAAGGGTAAGAATGACTCGAATCTTATATTTGACATCTTCGAGATATTTGACGATCTCGTCAATGCTTTTGCCGGCGCGTTCCAGCTTGCGGGCCTCGCGGCACATCAAGCCGATGCCCAGCGAACCAACCGCCGAGTCAACGGGAATAACCTTGAATTCATCCTTTAATTCCTCCGCAGCGGCAATGGCGGAAGCATAAGTACCGGATAACTTGGCCGTGATATGGATGGAAAGGATCGTGTCGCCTTTTTGGGCGATCTTACGATAAAACTCCACGAATTGATGCGGTGAAGGCTGGGATGTTTTTGGAATGCGTTTGGTTTCATCCACCAATTTGTAAAAACCTTCATTGTCCAATTCGGTGCCTTGAAGATATGATTTTTCCCCAAAAAGTATATTCACAGGAATAACATCGATGCCAAATTCCTGCGCCCATTCCGGGAGGATGTCTGCTGCGCCGTCAGTCACAATTCTCAACATGGATTACTCTCCTTCAAGATTAAGATTTTGATCTTCCAATTGATCACGCAGAGCAAGAAGCGTACGATGATAAAGACTCTTGACTGCGCCTTCACTTCTTCCCATGATTGCGCCAATCTCGGCGTTGGACATATTCTCGACAAACTTCAAAATCAACAAATTCTGCCGCTCGGCAGGCAAAGTGCGGATCATCTTCAACAGCACATCCTGTTCCTGTGAACGAACGAGGTTCCTCTCCGGGTGATCGCCCTTGGTCGGCAGGATCGGCAGGTCATCCAATGGAATTTCCTGCTTGCGGCTGCGGTCACGATGCCAGTTCGCCACGAGGTTATGGGCAATGCGATACAACCAGGCTGAAAAAGGGACACCTCGGTCGGTGTAGTTCACGATGTGCTTCATTGCCCGCTGAAATACACGGGCAGTGAGATCCTCAGCGTCGTGAGTATTCCCAGTCCGATAATACACATAATTGAAGATGCGCTCCACATAATGCGCATACAGCTGACCAAAAGAATCACGGTCACCCTGCGATGCGTGTTGGAGAATCTCTTCTTCGTTGTATTCCATGTCCGGCAAGTTTAAAACCTTACCGGCGGGTTTACTAAAATAACACCGCCGGATTTGAGAAGTTGCACTGAGTATAACGCGAAATATAAGGTTGAACGATAAAGGATGAAGGGCGAAAAAAATATGCAAAAAATAAAACATTTGTGCTACAATTGTTTCCCATCCAAGGAGAACTATGTCAGCAAATGTCATTCGCGTCGTGGGCGCCCGAGTCCACAACTTAAAAAACATCACGGTGGAAATTCCGCGCGATAAGTTTGTGGTGATCACAGGCTTGTCGGGCTCCGGCAAATCATCACTTGCGTTCGATACGATCTTTGCAGAAGGCCAGCGGCGCTATGTTGAGTCACTATCCGCATATGCGCGCCAGTTCATTGGTCAGATGGACAAACCTGATGTGGATTACATCGACGGCCTGTCCCCTGCTGTTTCCATCGACCAGAAATCGACTTCGCACAATCCCCGCTCGACAGTGGGTACGGTTACCGAGATCTATGACTACATGCGTCTGCTATTTGCGCGCGCAGGCATTCCGCACTGCCCGGTCTGCGGACGTGAAGTGGTCAAGCAATCGGCACAGGAGATCGTGGACAAGATCGAGAAACTTCCTGAAGGCTCGCGTGTCTTAATTCTTTCTCCGTTGGTACGCGCACGCAAGGGTACGTATCAAGCTGTCTTCGAGGAGATTCGCAAGGCAGGCTTCACCCGTGCCCGCGTAGACGGGGTCGCTCATTCCCTCGACGACGAAATCGAACTCGACCGCTACAAACAACACACCATCGAAGCCGTTGTCGACCGTCTCGTCATTTCACAGGAAGGCGACAAAGAGGAAAGAAAATCCGCGCGCACCCGCCTGACCGATTCAGTGGAAACCGCGCTGAAATTCGGCGAAGGCTACATCACTGTCAGCCTCGTGGACAAAAGCGAAGACATTCAATTCTCGGAACACCTTGCCTGCCCCGAGCACGGCGTCAGCATTTCTGAGATCGAACCACGCACCTTCTCCTTCAACACGCCGCAAGGCGCATGTCAGGATTGTCAGGGCCTCGGCTCGAAACTGGAAATTGACCCAGAACGCATCATTCCGGACCCGGACCGGTCACTGAACGAGGGAGCGATCTCCAGCATGGAGTGGAGCGGCCCTAAAGAAGAAGGCGGCTACTACTGGCAGGGACTCGAAGCCGCCGCCCGCGCCTACAAGATTGACCTCAACAAGCCGGTGCGCGAGTTGACAAAAGAACAGATGAAGATCGTCCTGTACGGCACCGGCGAAAAGCAGATCCAGATGAGTTACAAAAACTCAAACGGCAATGAATTTAAATTTACCCGCGCCTTCGAAGGCGTGATCACAAACCTCGAACGACGTTACCGCGAAACCAACTCCGAGTGGATCCGCGAGAAGATCAGCGAGTTCATGTCGGATCGCCCCTGCCCCACCTGTGGCGGTAAAAGACTAAACCCCGCCGCGCTGGCCGTCACTGTGGATGGTGTGAATATTGTGGAAGCAAATTCCTGGCCTGTGCTGAAAACTCTTGAATGGGCTAAAAAGATCGCAGGAAAATCTTCACCGTTGACTTCAAAACAAAAAGCCATCGCTGAAAGAGTCATCAAAGAGATCCATGAACGCTTGAACTTCCTCGTCAATGTCGGTCTGGATTATTTGACCTTGAATCGTTCCGCTGCCACGTTATCGGGCGGCGAGGCACAACGCATTCGTCTTGCAACCCAGGTTGGATCAAGGCTCGTCGGCGTTTTGTATGTTTTAGATGAACCTTCCATCGGGCTGCATCCGCGCGACAATGCGAGATTATTGGAAACCCTGAAAGGCCTGCGCGATCTAGGCAATACAGTTTTGGTGGTTGAACATGATGACGAAACCATCCGCGAAGCAGATTGGATCATTGACCTTGGCCCTGCGGCTGGCGAGCATGGCGGCGAGGTCATTGCAGAAGGCACACCGAAACAGATTTTGGCGCACCCAAAGTCATTGACAGGAGCCTACCTCTCGGGGCGTAAGCGGATCGAGGTCCCGAAAAAGAGGCGCGAAGGAAGTGGCAAGGTGCTGAAAGTTGTCAATGCAACGGCGAACAACTTGAAGGGCATTGATGTCTCGATCCCCTTGGGAAAGATGGTTTGTATCACCGGGGTGTCAGGCTCGGGCAAATCCACTTTGATGAGCGACATCCTGTACAACTCGCTGGCGGCGAAGCTGATGCTTGCCCGCACGAGCGCGGGGGAACACGAGCGCATTGAGGGTATCGAACACCTCGATAAGATCATCAACATTGACCAGTCGCCTATCGGGCGCACACCACGCTCGAATCCGGGGACATACACGGGATTGTTCGATGAAATCCGCAAGCTGTTTGCGGAACTGCCAGAGAGCAAGATCCGCGGTTACAAGCCCGGGCGTTTCTCTTTCAACGTACATGGCGGGCGCTGTGAAGCTTGTCAGGGACAGGGCGAATTGCGCATCGAAATGCAATTCCTGCCCGATGTATACGTACCCTGTGATGTCTGCCACGGCAAACGTTTCAACCGCGAAACTCTACAGGTGCTTTTCCACGACAAATACAGCATCTCCGACATCCTCGATATGACCGTCGATCATGCGCTCGAAGAATTCAAGAATTATCCGCCGATGCAAAGCAAGCTGAAACTGCTGCAGGAAGTGGGGCTTGGCTATGTACGTGTCGGTCAGCCCGCAACGACACTTTCGGGTGGTGAAGCACAGCGCGTGAAACTTTCGAAAGAACTCTCGCGCAGGGCAACAGGGCGCACACTGTATGTACTGGACGAGCCCTCTGTTGGTTTGCACACAGCAGATGTGCATAAGCTGATCGAAGTTCTGCAAAGACTCGTGGATACAGGCAATTCGGTCGTGATCATCGAGCACAATCTCGATATTATCAAGATCGCCGACTGGCTGGTAGACCTCGGTCCTGAAGGCGGAGACCGCGGCGGCGAGTTGATCGCCGAGGGTACGCCCGAACAGGTGATGAAAGTAAAAGATTCTTACACAGGGAAATATCTAAAAGCGCACATGAGATAACAGCCATGCAGCAGACGGGTAAACAGGCAATAGCACAGCCTGTTTACCCGTCTGCTTGTTTCCTCATTACGTGATTCCTGTTTTCAGGTAGAATTATTTTATATTGTGCCAATGGGAACTCGACATGACAGAAGGCGCTTTATAAAAAGGAACAATTCATGAACAACAGACCCCCTATTTCATCCTCTCCAAACCCGGGCACCATCAGCCTGCTTCGTAAGCGCAGGCGCAACGGCCCAAATATCATCTATATCGCCGCCGGCCTGTTGGTGCTGGGCGGAATTATCCTTTTGGTTGTCTGGCTGACGGGGCCGAGCAAACCTCTCGACGCGATCTTCGCAACTGAAACGCCCACCCCAACCATGACCTTCACACCAACCAGCACATCCACTCCAACCTCCACAGCAACCGCCACTGAGACGCCTACCATTACTCCAACGGCGACTTTTTCCACAATTTTCAACTATACGGTAGAGGCTGGCGATTCCCTGTTCTCCATTGTTGAAAAATTCAGCTTGGGAGATGACGGCATCGCTTTGATCCTGCTTCTCAATCCCTATGGCGGAATTGCCGACTCGGGCTTCCCCATCGGAGTGGATCCGGCTACGCAAAACATTCTGCCGGGACAATCCATCGTTTTGCCCTACCCGGGGATGCCACTGCCAACCGCCACATCCATACCGGCCAACATAGCGCCTGGCACCAAGCTGGAATATGTGGTGCAATCCGGCGACTCGCTGGGGAGTATTGCGGCGCTCTTTAACAGCACCATTGATGAGATTATCAAAGAGAACAATATCACCGATCCAAACGCAATTAAGGTCGGCGACTTGCTGTTGATCCCTGTCAACATCGTCACCCCAACCGCCACACGCCCGCCTACAAGCACCCCGATCACCCCGGGACCTGGCACGCTTCTGCCGACAGTCACCTTTACGCCGATCAATGCCCAGCCTGTCACCCCCACCGGCACCCCGTAAAACGGCAGGAGTTTTCGGTCAAAGTACTGGACAAATACACCTCACTAATGTAAAATACGGCGCTGTCAAAAAAGAAGAAGCAACATCTGGAGAATAACCTTGGCTAACATTATTTCACAAATCAAACGCAATCGTCAAAATGAAAAGCGTCGCATTCACAACCGTACTTTCCGTGGCGCAGCCCGTACCGCTATCACTGCCGCCCGCGGCTCTTTTGCAGAGAACGATCCCGAGACAAAAGAAGCCGTGATGCTTGCGATTAGCGCGCTCGATAAGGCTGCCCAAAAAGGCGTAATCCACCCGAACAATGCGTCCCGCCGCAAGGGCCGCTTGATGAAGCGACTTGCCGCATTTCTTTCAGCTCCTCCCAAGACCGAAGAAGCTGTCGCAAAGAAAAAGAAGTAGTCCTTTCTTCCAAAGAACGTAAAACGGGAACGCCTCTCAACTGGCGCTCCCGTTTTTGTTACCTCAATTTCTCCCCTAAATTTGGGGATGGCGTCTATAATCCAACCAATGTTTACAAAAGAACAACAACTCATCGAAGAAAAAATCAAAGCCTTCTGCAAAGCCAATGATATTGCGCTGGCAGAACTCAAATGGCAGCCCATCCCCTTTTCGGGCGAGTGGGGTTTTGCCACGTCATTTTTCCAGACGGCCGCCAACGAAGCGAAACTCGGCAAAGGGAACAAACTTCCAGTGCCGCAAAAGGCTCAGGAAATTGCCGAGCAGGTCAAGGCGCAGTTGGGAAGCGTGGACGGCATCAGTCATATCGAAGCGGTCAAAGGTTATCTCAATGTCTACTTCAAGACATCCGATTACGCCCGCCGCGTTGTGGATGAAGTGATCAACTCAGGTGAGGATTTTGGCCGCGGCGCAAAGAAATCGGAAAAAGTGATGGTGGAATATGCCCAGCCAAACACCCACCATTCCTTCCACATTGGGCACGCGCGGAATACCGTATTGGGCGAATCGCTTGCACGGCTGGTTGAATATGCAGGCTTTGAAACGATCCGTGCCGCATACCCCGGCGACCTTGGACTTGGCGTCATCACCGTGATGTGGATCTACGAAAAGTTTTATAAAGGCCAGGAGCCTGCGGGCATTCACGAGCGCGGACAATGGCTGGCGAAACTTTATGTGGAAGCCACGTCCCTGCTTGAAAAAAAGGATAACGAGACTCCCGAAGAAACTGCGAAGCGCGAAGGTTACGAAGCCGAACGCCGCGAGATGTATCGCAAATGGGATGCAGGGGATGATTATGTGCGGAAATTATGGCACGAGACTCGCGAGTGGAGTTTGGAAGAACTGCGCGACGTGCTGCAAATGCTTGATGTCAAAATGGATGTTTGGTTCTACGAAAGCGAAGTGGACGAACCATCCAAAGCCATCGTTGACGAACTGATCGCCAAGGATATCGCCACCGATGAACGCCCGCAAGGCGGCGCTGTCATCGTGAAGATCGACGAAAAGCTCGGGCTGACCAAGGAAAAATACCGCACAAATGTCATTCTGCGCAGCGACGGCACCACCCTTTACCTCACCAAAGACCTCGCGCTGGCAAAAGTAAAGTTCGAGCAATATCACGTTGACCGATCCATCTATGTTGTGGATGTGCGCCAGTCAATGCACTTTCAGCAGGCCTTTGCCATTCTCAAACTGTGGGGCTTTCCGCAGGCCGAGAAATGCTATCACCTGGGCTATGGTTTCATCAGCCTGCCAGAAGGCGCCATGTCTGCACGGCGCGGACGTGTTGTACTTTTCAAAGATGTAGCCGATGAAGCCGTAAAGCGTGTACTTTCGCTCGAAACCGAAAGAAGCGCAGACATTCCCGCGAGTGAGCGGGAAAAGATCGCTTCACAGATCGGGCTGGGTGCATTGGTTTACTCGATGCTTTCAGTGGATAATAACAAAGACATCGTCTTCGATATCAACGAAGCATTGTCATTTGATGGACGCACAGGTCCGTACATTCAGAACGCTCACGTGAGGGCAAATTCGATCTTGAAAAAAGCAGGTTCGCAAACCTTCCAACCTGATCACCTGCCAATTTTCAACTACGACCTCACTAAAAACGAGATTGAACTCATTGAGCAGATATCCCGCTTCCCGCAGGCCGTACAACAGGCGGCTGAGGAATATCGTCCGCTGGTGATGGCATCGTATACCTACGAACTGGCGAACACCTTCCACTCGTTTTATCACGCGGTGAACGTCATGCAGACTGAAGATGAAAACACACGGAACGCCCGCCTGCGACTGGTCGCTGCCGCAAAGCAAACCCTTGCAAATGCGCTCCACCTGCTGGATATTCAAGCTCCCGACGTGATGTAGAACACACGAAAACAGACTGAACCTTTTATGTTTGGTCTGTTTTTTTATTGGTGAAAAATGAATGCACATATACTCGATGAAACACATCCATTAGAGGAAGTTTTGGTTTGGGGCGAGCCTGGCATCGAAGCCCTGCTCGGTCAACTGCTTCCGCAATCGCGCAGTTTGTTCCGCAGTTATTATGAAGTACCAAGAGCACGCGGCGAATTTGCCTGCATGTCGGCGCTGATCAAAAACGAGGGGATCAAGATCGTCCGCGCGAAGGATGCGACTGCGGAACTGCTCCAGGATAGATTCATTCCCTCGCTCCCCGCTTCCATTCATGACCTGAAGCTGGCCCTGCGCCAACGGGCCGATTCGTACTTTGACATTTACCGCCACGCCAAACAAAACGACCTCACCAAAGACAGTCTCTTTGAAATCACACCCGAGGATGTGTACAACGAGGTCAATCGCGACATGGATATGATCCTCGAACAGGATATTTCCCAATACGGTGAACAGGGCGCGCTTCGACTGAATTATTTATTAAGCCTGTCAAAACCCTGGCCGATGTCGAATATCTTTTATGGGCGTGACCAGTCACAAGTCATAGGTGATCGTGTGGTGCTTTCGTCCCTGCGTTGGAACATTCGCAAACCCGAAGTCCGCATTTTCAAAGACGCACTCCATGCCCTCGGTTTCGGTTCCGCCATCACCGACATCCGCGAAGGGACCATTGAAGGCGGTGACATTGCCATGTTCGATGGCTGCTGTTTCATCGGCGTCGGCGCGCGGACCAGTTTGAGCGCGGTGAAAGAAGTCTGCCGCCAGATCGGCGATTCGCTAAAAGAGAAGAATATCCAACTGATCGCGGTGGTCAACAAACGGCAGGAGGAGGAAAGCAATTTCTTCATCAGCCCCACCAGCGAACACATGCAAGTGATGCATTTGGATATGTTCTGGATTCCGCTCGCGCCTGATCTGGTAATGGCCTACACCTACGAAATGGACCAACGCGATGCCGTGCTGGTCACACAGGAAAAGGGACGTATCATCACCGAAAAGCTGGGAAGTTTCCGCGAGTTTTTGCGCTCCCGCGAGATCGAAATCTTCGAAGTGAACGAAGCCGAACAGAAAAACTTCGCCACGAATTTATTGAATTTGGGAGATAAAAGAGTGATCGCCGCGCTATCTTCCAACCCGCGTGTGAATGCGGAATTGGAGAAGCGCGGCTTCACTGTAAAATATGCAGAGCTGACGAAATTAGTAGACGGTTATGGTGCCGTCCACTGTTTGACAGCACCAGTGAGGCGAAAAAACCAGGTCACGGACTAAGCGCGACCTGGTTTTTATTTCAGCTAATCTAAGGTATCCACTCTACTTGCAGATCATCTTCCAAAGTCACAGACATCTCGCGGACCGTCACGGTGACCAACCCTTTCGGGTATTCGTCTCTGCATAGTTGGGTATAGAGCAGCGGAGAAGGAGATATTGTCTTTACATCCGACAGCCAGCACTTATCGGCATGAATATCCATTTCCACGCTCAAGCCGAGGGAGGGGTCTGATTCGACGGCAAATTGATAACCGTAGTCATAGCCTTGTGAACCATCTATGAAGGAGGGAGTTTCAATGTCAGAGAAGGTCACAGCTTGAGCAGAGGTAATCTCGAATTCATAACCTGCAATGGTGAATATTTTATTCAAGTTCCAAACCTGGCCATGCTGTGGATTATCACCGACATCAAAAGTGAAAGACAATTCCTCAGATGTGGCTTGAGGCGGGTCTGTGTAGAGCGGCATGTAATAGGCAATTGCCTGATCCACTATTATGGTCAAGGGGCCATCGGCGGGCTTGGATTCGGTCACGAACTCAAAAGCGTTTCCAACTTTGTGTTCAAATGGCTGCCAGATAAAACCTCCACGCAGTGGAATTTTCTGTCCCAGCGAGTCGATGACGTAGGCGCTTTGCGGCATGATGGAAATCAGCGAAGGGTCGGCGTTTTCCATGTTGAAGTGCACGTACAATACCGTATTGGAATCGGTGGGAACGATCCGCTCAAGGATCATTGTCACTTTGGGAGAAGAAACAGGCTCGGTTGTGGATGAAGAAGCGAGGTTCTTCATCCACAGGTTGAGTCACTTCGATGACTGGTTCACCTACAATGGTTCCAGCTGGCACGGTCACAAGGCTGAATGGCAATTCCCAATTTTCAGGGGTAGCGCCCAGCCGCGCCCACGGAATACATTTGAGCACAAAGGTCATCTCGGTTACATCCGCAGGGATGGCGGCTTCATACACAGGCTGCATCGCAAAAATATTCTGTGGATATTTCCCCGTGTAATCACGCTCGAGAATCGTTCCATCCGGCAGTCGTAAGCGCACATCACCGTCTGTGATCATGAACTCACCCGGATTTACACCACCGCAGAAAGCAGTAGGATTGGATATGCCATCTTCTGCTTGCGTTCCATCATTTTCGGAGGCAATGCCCTGCACGCTATAGATCAACTCCACGCGGTCTTGATAAACGAACACGTTCGTGATCGTCAGCGTCACGCCATCATGTGTCAACGAAGCAGGTTCTACCAACATTCGCAAACCACTACTGTTCTCCACCAAACCCACGCCTGGCACATAACCAAATAATTTTTTCAAAGCATTCACTGCCGCAGGCGCGCTTGCGATCAATGTCAGAGCAACGATCACAAAAGCAAACGCCCAAACAGGTTTCAATTTAAATCGAGGTTTCATTTTCACTGGCCTCCTCGCCAGCTCATTGCGTAATTTGTTTACAAATTCAGGTTTCGCACTCGGCACATCCACCGCTTTGCGAACCTTCTCTTCAAATTCGGGAGAGGGATTAAAGTCGTTCATATCTACTCCATCTGTCCTTTCAACCGCTCCAGCAAGCGATAAACCGACTTCTTCACGGCATCTTCGCGCTTTCCAAGCAAGTCTGCCATTTCAGCAAAAGACAGTTCCGCCACATATCGCAAGCGGATCAACTCCCGCTCATCGTTATCTAATTTTTTGATCAGGAATTGGAGACGTCCCAACTCCTCATCCTGGATGACCGAACCAAGCGCATCATCCGCTTCGGCAAGCCGCTTCGTCGCATCCAACCCGACCTCGCGCCTGCTCCTACGAAAATGATTATTGATCTCGCTTTGAGCGATTCGGAACAGCCAGGCTGAAAAGTATCCCCGCTCGCGATACCTCCCCAGTGACTCGTATGCCGCCATAAATGTCTGCGATGTGATGTCTTCTGCAACGCGGGTGTTTTCCACGCGGCTGTAAGCGTAGCGGTAGATATGCTGTACATAGCGGTCATACAGCATTCCAAATGCGGCTGGGTCTTCCAGCGCGGCAGAGATTAAAGCAGGGTTATCGTCTTGTCGTTCCATTGTTCTCGTTTTTCGGTTTTCGCCAAATCCTATCATGCAATTCCTTTCTCTCATGAGGCGGAAGTTGTGAATGCATTCCAGAAGTTAAACGGCTTGCGGTCAAAAAAGGGACAAATTGGTCTGAAAACTGTCATGTCAAAAACAGGCTGAAAGTTATCTATGCTTTTGACCTGTTTTCCTGTTTAATCCACTTATAAAGACCGCATTGGGTAAAAACGAAACGACTCAAAACCCACCCCGAGTTTTTTCGGACACTGCCCCGCAAAGCGGGACGCGTCCCCAGTGCGGTGAGTAAGATAGGAGATTCCTATGCCAATCAAAACCCTCATCATGGGAGCCGCAGGCCGCGACTTCCACAATTTCAACACCTTCTTCCGCGGGAACAAGGATTACGAAGTGGTCGCCTTCACAGCGACTCAAATTCCAGACATCGAAGGCCGCGTGTACCCAACTGAGTTGGCGGGTGCGCAATACCCGAAGGGAATTCCGATTCACGCTGAAGAGGAATTGCTCGACCTGATCAAGAAGTACAACGTGGAACAGGTTGTGTTTTCCTACAGTGATGTGCCGCACGAATATGTGATGCACAAGGCCAGCATGGTCAATGCCGCAGGTGCAGACTTCCGCATCATGGGCACGCATCACACTCAGATCAAGAGCACCAAGCCTGTCGTGTCGATCAGTGCTGTTCGGACGGGATCAGGCAAAAGTCAGACAACGAGACGCGTGGCTTTACTTCTCAAAGAGATGGGATACAAAGTCGCGGCCATTCGTCACCCGATGCCTTATGGAAATCTCGTCGCGCAGGAAGTTCAGCGCTACGCAAGTTATGACGACCTCGATGAGTTTGATTGCACCATTGAAGAGCGTGAGGAATACGAACCTCACATCGATTGCGGCGTGATCATTTACGCGGGCGTGGATTACGAAAAGATCATTCGTCAGGCGGAAGCCGAAGCTGATATTATTTTGTGGGACGGCGGCAACAACGACTTCCCATTCTATGTACCTGACTTGCAGATCGTGGTCGCTGACCCGCACCGCACTGGACATGAGTCAACTTACTACCCCGGTGAGACCAACGTGCGCATGGCGGATGTGTTCGTCATCAACAAGGTGGACACTGCCGATGCAGAGAACGTGATCAAGCTGCGTGAGAACCTCCGCAAGCTGAACCCGAATGCGATCCAGATCGAAGCCGCTTCTCCCCTCTTCGTGGATGATCCCGATGCAATTCAGGGCAAGCGCGTTTTGGTGATCGAAGACGGCCCGACCCTCACTCACGGTGAGATGGCCTACGGCGCTGGCTATATCGCCGCCCGCAGATTCGGCGCAAAAGAAATCGTTGACCCGCGTCCGTTTGCTGTGAAGTCAATCGCCGCAACCTACGCCAAGTACCCGAAGACTGGCCCGATCCTTCCTGCGATGGGCTACGGCGATGCGCAGACCAAAGACCTCGAAGAAACCATCAACGCCTCGGATGTTGACCTCGTCATCATCGGCACACCGATTGATCTTTCCCGCGTGATGAAGATCACGAAGCCGCACCAGCGTGTGCGCTACGAACTGCAGGAGATCGGTCAGCCGACCTTGCAGGATGTTTTGATGAAGAAGTTTGGGAAGAAGAAGTAAGAGATTAGGGAATAGAAATTTGAGATTAGGAAGTCGGGTGGCAAAAGTCATTCGGCTTCCTAATTATTTAATTTCTCTTTGTTATAATCTTTGAAACAAACAACTCACAAAAAGGACATAAAATGGAATATTGGGACATAGGCGATCGTGTATTTGCGTACTGGGACGATGATGATTATTTTTACCCCGCCACCATCTTGAGCATTGAAGAGGAAGATATCTACATCCGCTTTGATACGGGCGAGGAAGAGTGGACACAAGCGGACTACCTTGAAGAATATGCCACGGCGGCAGATGAAGAGGTGGAGTGCAAATCAGCAAAAGATGACCAGTACTATGATGTGACCGTACTAAGTACAGACGGTGAAAAAGTCGAGGTCGAATTCGACGACGGCTCCACGGAGTGGACGACCTTGAACCGAATCCGCTTTTATATTGAAGAAGGGTAAGGCAAAACAGAAACGGCTTGTTTTTGGCAAGCCGTTTCTGTTATTCAACCGATAACACCCGCATTAACAACTTCCGCCTGTGCGGACGGGCGCGGTGCTCGAAGATGTAAATTCCCTGCCAGGTGCCCAGCGAAAGGTCACCATCATCCACCGGAATGGTGAGGCTGGAATCCGTCAGCATGGAGCGGATATGGGAGGTCGCATCATCGGGGCCTTCCAGATCGTGGGTGTACCAACTATCCCGTTCGGGGACGAGGCGCTCCATGAAGGTCTCCAGGTCGGCGCGGGCGGTCGGGTCCCAGTTTTCGCTGATGATGAGAGAGGCGCTGGTGTGCTGTAAAAACAAAAAGCACATACCTTCCTGAACCTCCCACTCTTTCAACTGCGCGCGGATGGTTGGAGTGATGTCTCGCAGTCCCTTGCCCGATGTGGCGATTTCGATGGTGGTTTTGTGCCAGTTCATAGTGTGGGAATTATAGCAGGCGCAATATCGAAGGCCGGGCGATAGAATTATTTCGTCACATAGACTGGATATCTGACAAAAAGGATAATCAATGAAAACTCGCTGGATTCAACCTGTTACCCTCATGGGAACGCATGTCGTTCTAGAACCTCTTTCTCTTGACCATCTGGATGGGATCAAAGAAGCCGTGTTAGACGGAGAGCTTTGGAAACTGTGGTTCACTTCCATTCCATCACCAGAAACGGTAGAGGCTTATATCCGCTCTGCGTTGGAGTTGCGCGAGAATGCGGGCTGGATGGCGTTTGTCGTCCGCGAGAAGGCGACGAATAAGTTCATCGGCAGCACCCGCTACTGCAACGTGGACGAAACCAACCAGCGGCTGGAGATCGGCTACACCTGGTACGCGGAAAGCTATCAGCGTTCGGCGGTTAACACCGAGTGCAAGTATCTGCTCCTCACTCACGCCTTCGAGAAACTGGAAGCCATCGCGGTGGAATTCCGCACCCACTGGCACAACCACAAGTCGCGTGCGGCGATCGCGCGGCTGGGAGCGAAACAGGATGGCGTGCTGAGGAATCACACCAAATCTGCAAACGGGGTTTACCGCGACACCGTTGTATTTTCCATTATTAATTTGGAATGGCCTGTGGTGAAGCAATCATTGGAATACAAATTAAGCAAGCAATACTAATTTGCCGCCGTGCTTTCCATATCCTGGCGGTGAAAATACAAAGTGGAATATTAATTGGGTGAATAAACCGCAATACAATTCCGCCCTGACTGCTTGGCCGAATACAAGGCCTCATCTGCATGTCGGATCAATTCTGCTGAATTTTCAATTCCTGTATGAAAGTCTGCGATCCCAATACTAATGGTAACCCGTGGAATATCCCCTTCGATCTTCAAGTTGGCGGCAACAACCTGTTCGCGGATTCGCTCGGCAAGAATCAGCGCATCTTGACGGCTGCTGTTTGGGAGCAGGATGACGAATTCATCTCCGCCGTAACGGGTCAGAATATCCACGTTGCGCAGTTCCATATGCACAAGGTGGGCCACCTGCTTAAGAACCTCGTCGCCTGCCTGATGCCCGGCTGTATCATTTACAAGTTTCAGATGATCCACATCGAACATAATAAGGGAAAAGGAATTTCGATAACGCTTTGACAGGGCAACTTCGTATTCGATGAATTCAAAAAAATAGCGCCGATTGAAAACCCCGGTAAGAGCATCGGTGCGGGATGCCAGTTGTTCACGCTCGAAGGCATTTTGCAGAACCAGGTTGACCTCTTCCATGTCACGCTTTGTACGGCGCAGGTCATCTTCCACCTGCTTTCTTTCCGTGATGTCGTGATTGATCGTCACGCCGCCAATAAATCTGCCATCTGCATCGTCAAGCAATGTGACAGAAGCAGATACCCATATTTCCCGTCCATTGCGGTGGTGCTGTTTCAGTTCACCATGCCAGCGTCTTTCCGTCAGAAGAGTGGAATGCGCCTGGGTCTGCTGTTCTGCGTTGAATTCAGTCTGGCAAATTTCATCGATCAATTGACCGATGACCTCCGCCTCCTCCCAGCCATAAAGATTTTCTGCGGCTTTGTTCCATTGAGTGATCCGCAAAGTTGTATCTGTGGAAATGACCGGACTGGAGATCCTGTTCATGACGAAGGCAAGATAGCGCATTTTTCATCATCGTGATTACCTTCAACGGGAGACACGGCTTCCGCCGGGGTCAACTGCGAGGCTGTGATCAACAGGGCTTTGCCGCCTTTGTATGTCAATGGGCGGGAGGTGAGTGTAACGCTGAGAAATTGTCCGTTTTTGGGGAGGATATGCCATTTGCCAGAAAAAAGCCCGATACGACCGACCCGCTTCAGGTTCGGAAAGAGACGCATCTTTTCATCTTCAGAAAAAACATCGACGATCGTCATCCCCTTTAGTTTGGCAGCCCCGTAACCCAACTGCGTTTGCGCGGCTTTATTGATCTCGAGAAACGCCAGGCTCTCGCGATCAAGGATCCACATGGGCGACGGGGAAAATTTCAAGGCAAGCTGCAGAGCCTCATCAACCTTATTCCTAAAACCATTTTGGGAACGCAAAGATGTTTTTTTTGACGCCATCCTGTTTTCTTTCGGGTGGATGTTGCAATGCATGACCCCATTCTTACGAACCAAGGGACTTCGATTCCACACTCAGCAATCTGCACTTTGAACTTTATATTTTAAATCGTTGAATTCCTTTTTGCGATTATACCGTATCGATCGCTGGATATACGGATACGCAATTCCGTCCTGATTCTTTCGCGGCATACATGGCTTTGTCGGCATTTCGAAGGAGATCGTCTAAAGCCTGAGTTTCCGGGCAATATTCGGCAACACCGACACTGATGGTGACACTGACCAGCCCGCTTCCGATATCCAGTTTGTATGCGCCGACTCTATCCCGAATTCTCTGCAACGATTAATGATTCCTGGGCATTGCTATTCGGCAGCAGGATGGTAAATTCCTCGCCGCCATAACGTCCAAGAATATCGGCTGACCTTAATTGCTCGCGTGCGATCTGTGTGATATTTTTCAAGATCTCATCGCCCACTTGATGTCCATAGCGGTCGTTGAATTTTGAAGTTATCAATATCGAACATGATCAACGACAGGGGCTGCTTGTAGCGTTCAGCCACCGAGCACTCGTGTGCGGCGATCTCGAAGAAATAGCGGCGATTGTAAACTTCTGTCAAGCTGTCAATCCGCGAGATGCGCTGTTCGCGCTCGATGGCGACCAGCAGGGTGTGGTTAACTTCTTCGAGCGATTCCTTGGCACGCTGCAATTCCCTTTCGGCCTGTTTGCGGGCGGTGATATTGCGGTTGCTGCCGCGAACGCCGAGATAGCGGTTTTGGTCGTCAAAGACCGGCTGGCAGACATGACCGATCCACTGCACCCAGCCATCTGGAAGGATGATGCGGAACTCGATCTCGTCGACCATTTTTGACGTCAACGCGAAATGCCTGTGGCTGCTGAATTTGACCAGGTCATCGGGGTGAATGATCCGCTCCAACAGACCATCATCATCGAAAAACTCCTCAGCGGTATGGCCTGTTACCTCCTTGCAGGAGGGCGAGGAATAAATAAACTTGCCGTCCGGAGCCTGCCAGAATTCCCAATCAGCCGTGTTGTTGGCGACAATGCGATATCGCAACTCGTTTTCGCGCAGCGCATCTTCGGCTTTTTTCCGTTCCGTAACATCGTTGACCAAAATCAGCCGTGCCGACCTGCCATTGAAGACAGTGTCGTGGCGCGTAATCTCAACATCAATCAGTGTGCCGTCCTTTTTACAATGTTTCCAAACACCCGCTCTAAAATCCTGTAAATCAGTATTCATTAAGTGCTTCTGCAAGGAATCCGCCTCTTCAACCGGGCGAATGTCCATGATGGTCATTCGCAGAAATTCTTCACGCGAATATCCGTAGTATGTGATGGCTGCATCGTTGACTTCAAGGAACACAAGGGTTTCGAGGTCGTACACCCACATGGGATGTGGATTGTTTTGGAACATGAGACGGTATTGCACTTCTGATTCCTGCAAGGCGTCTTCTATCTTTTTGCGCTCTGTAATGTCGCGAATCGCAGCAATATGAATCGGGCGTCCCTTCCATGTAAGGTGGCTGGCACTGATCTCCACTGGAAACACGGTGCCATCCTTTTTTCGATGCCAGCGTGTTGGGATTTTTACAACCTGTTCCTGCATGGCTTTACGTGTATGGTCTGGCTCTGCAGAAAGGTCAACGTTACGCAAACTCAGCAGTTCTTCGCGTGAATATCCATAGATCCTGGATGCGGCTGAATTTACCTCATAGATATGCCCGGTTTCGTTGTCGATCAGGAAGATCGCATCGGATTCTGCTTCAAAGAGCTGGCGGTGTTTTTCTTCGCTGTCGCGCAGGGCATCCTCGAACAACTTTCGTTCGGACAGGTCGATATCGATGCAATACAATTCCTTGCCTACGCCGAAGGTTTCGATGACGGTGTGATTTGAATAAACGGATACCCGCGAACCATCCTTGCGCATCAGGGATAACTCCTCTGATGGATGTCCCTGCCCGGATTCGATCATTTGTTGAATATCTGCCTTTACCGCTGCCTTTATTTCGGGAGGGATGATCAGGTCGACTAAATTCCTCCCCAATGCCTCTTCTTTTGTATAGCCATAAATTTTCTCACTGGCTTGATTCCACAAACGTACCGTTCCATCGGGACCATATCCTTGAACTGCGATGTTGGAAATCTTGTCGAACAACTGCCTCAGACGTTCCTCGCTTTGACGTAGTTCATTTTCCGCACGTTTGCCCTCAGCGATATCCCATGCGAGGTCGGCCATCAGGTTAACAGTGGCGACATCAGCTTCGGTATATTCATCGGGCTTGTTCCCAACCCCCAGAATAGCGACTGCCACACCACCGCGCATGACAGGAATGGTCAACAAACGTGAAACTAGTGCATGGCCCGGCGGCATTCCCTTGCGATGTGTCAGGCTGGGGTAATCATTGTAAATCACCGGCCCATTTTGACGGACACAATCCACCCACACGCCCGCCTCGTCAATCGGGTAATGAGACCACTTTCCATCGGCGGTACACATGCTTTTCAGGGTATGGGTTGACCAATTCTGCAATGAAAGGGTCTTTTGATCTTTTTCAACGAAGTGAAAAAAGCCAATATTGCTTTGAGTTAGCAACTCGGCTTCGTCTAATGTTTTCTGAAGTAAATCATCCAATGAATGGGAGTGGGCAAATTCACTGATCCGCAGACGTGCCCCAAAAATGCGGCTCTCCATGGTCTGATCCTGCCTGACATGAACGATTACGAGAGAGGCCTCATGACCATCGTGATCGATCGAACTAAAAGTCAGGGTGATGCTGATCAATTGTACGTTTTTAGTACGAAGATGCCATTCGCGTGGATAATGCCCAATATGGCGAGCCTGCTTCAGGTCGGCGTAAAGAGGCGGTATTTCCTCTGCAGGAAAAATATCTTCAAGCGTAAGTTTTTCGAAGTCGGATGGGGAATATCCCAGCAGGGAATTCAACGCGTGATTCACTGCGAGAAAGGCAAATGTTTCCCGGTTATGAACCCAAACAGGAGCAGGGTGATCTCCAAAAAGTCTTTGAAATTCTATCCTGTCCCTATCCTTGCTGATCTTGTCTTTCAGAGGAGATCTTTTCAAAATCATTCTCTATCTTCTGGACACTAAAAATGGCCAACAAATTATGCAGTCGAAAATGCGGGCTGCGTGCAGGCGGTCGGAGTTTTCAATAAACAAGCGCCCGATGATTTCAACAATAAATCATTTCCACCGAACTGTTATTCTTAAGTCTAGTCTTTACCAGCGACAAGTCAAGTGACAAAAGTTACATCTCACACAGGGTTATTTTTTCTCGCCGTTTCCAACAAACCACTTTCAGCCCCGTATTGCAAAATAAAGTAATTCGAGAGAAGCGCCAGCCCCGCAACCATGTAGCTTGCGGGATAGGCCGCCAATGAGACGAAATCCATTGCAGACTGGGCCGCGGCAGGAATGAGATCATAACCGCCAAGCCAGTAAAAAGTGTTGACGCTGTCAGCAAGTGCAAAGAGAATGAGACCCCACCAGGGGCGACTCCATTGTCCGCGCCCGAAGAGGAAGGAGAGCCAGATGGCGATCGTGCCTTCGGTGAGATCGAACACCGGGTATAGAACCGTAATGAATAATATGACCCACGCGGATTCGCCACCCAAGCCAGCCTTTGATGCCAATTGGGTAAGCCCGGCTGCAACTAAAAATGCCAGCCCAACCAGACCCATATACAGGAGCCTGCCTTTTCGTTTCTGTGCTCCGTACACCAGCCTGGCTTGATAATAAAGAGAAAGCCCAAGATAAAAATATCCAAGCAGCCAAAATATATCCACCAATCGAAAATCGGGATAAGGCGTGTCGATGTAGATCGCGTCGTACACGATCCCGCTAATTTCCCCACCGACCCAAAACCACAAACCAATGGCAAAAGCCTGCCAAACACGATGAGGCTGTTCGCCTGCACCGAACTGGCGCATGACCAGTGTGCCTGCAATTGCCGCGCCAATTGCGGGAATCAGGATAAGGATATCGAGAAGTTTGTCATTCCAAAACGGGGAAACTGCTTCGGCAAGCGGTTCAGCATAGTAGGTCCAAATGACCAGGATCAATATAATTGCAGAGCCTGCCCTGCAGAGCTGCAAAATTTTCCTGGGGGAAATCCTATTAGCGGTTTGATTGGATAGTTCACTCATAAGGTTCATTCCGAAAATGCGGCAGGAATCAACCGCTGGGATTTTAAGATGGCACGTTCATCGGGATGGATCTGTTCGAAGGTCTCACTCAATAAACGCAGGGTGAGGTTGCCGCCAATGACGAAGTTCATTTGCGCGCCCATTGCCATGAACAAAGCGCGATAGGCATGGGCCGCATCCATCAAATAAGGGAAAAAGTGCGCGTCCAGCATGTTGCTGTCGTTCAAGGCGATGTGCCAACGCCAGGGTTGGATCTGGCGATTCAACTCGCGGTCCATGGTTTGCAGTAATTTCTGCCCGACCAATTGTTGATAACGGTCCAGGATCTTACGGCTCCAGTTCATTGCACCGAGTCGCAGCACCGCGCATTGATATCCCTGTGTGGCTGGTGTGGGCGAATAAGTGGTGACTTCCCACAAGAAATCCCCACCATTTTCCAAACCAGGGATATCGGAAACAAATCCATCGGCAGTAGAAAAGATACGATCTGATTTTTGCAACTCGCCCTGCCAAAAAAGCGCAAAGCCTTGCAATTTGTCTGAAACTACTTCGGCCAAGCCGCTCCACTGTTCCTGTTTCCATTGTTCAACTTGCAACATCCAGGATTTTGGATCGGCGATCTTGAATTCATTTGCAATTTGGGATTCAAGCGCCAACAGTGTCAAGCGCCCGGCAATATCTGGCAGTTTGACGGCACGTATGCGGGCAACTTCATCACGCAGTGAGGCGAACTCACTCATGGAGGACGGAGTACCCCGTCCGTTTTCGACCAGATAGGCTGCATTAGGTGACCCATTCGAAAAAAGCAGAATGGCAGATTTGCCTGCATTGAGCTGTTTCTCGATCAAGCCACTGGAGTCTTGTTCGCGAAAATAACTCTCCGCCGCAATCTGGGAGGTGTTTTCGGGAAACTCTTGTACTTGACTGAAGAAAATCTTCATGCGAGGTCAGGGTTGAATTGAAACAAAAATGGGAAATGAATATACTTTGTTATTTTACTTGATTTTCCCCGCAAACAAAGGTAATAATACGCCGCTCAAATTAGGTGTCTTTCTACTCAATGAGTAAGGCTAAATGCATGACACTCTGTCTGCGCTCGATAAACTATAATCCAGAAAAAGGAAACCTTATATGACAACTCTTGCCCCCACACTTTCCGTCCGTTATTTTCCCCGCACAGCAACATGGATTCGTGATCTGTTTCTTATTGTTTTCGGATCCTTGTTCGTTGCTGCATTGGCGCAGGTTGAAATTCCCCTGCCGTTCACGCCTGTACCGATCACAGGTCAAACCTTCGGCGTATTGATCATCGGCGCGGCGCTGGGATCGAAACGCGGCGCATTATCGCTTGCGTTGTATCTTGCGGAAGGGATCATCGGTCTGCCCTTCTTTGCTGGCGGCGCACATGGACTAAGCGTCGTCATCGGCGCGACAGGCGGATATTTAATCGGCTTTATCGCTGCGGCTTATATCATCGGCCTGCTGGCAGAACGAGGTCTGGAACGAAACGCTCGCACTTCATTCATTCCGTTTTTGGCAGGCACAGTGATCATCTATGCCTGTGGCATCACATGGCTATCGGTTGTGCTGGGAAGTTTCAGCAAAGCCGTTGCCTTGGGCATGGTCCCATTTTTGATCGGGGATGTGATTAAGTTGCTGGCAGCTGCCGTGGCTTTGCCTGCGGCATGGAAAATCGTGAAGTAATTAAACCAAAAGAAGAAAGAGGAAAGAAGCTTCTTTCCTCTTTCTTCTTTTTTGATCTGACTATCGCAATCCTTCGAACAAATCCGCTTCAATTCCCCTGCCGCCGTTGACCAAACTGAATACGCGATAAAACGTGCCCTGCATGGCAAGAACGGATGCTGCGGCATCGGCATCCATTTCTGCGAGCGCGCCCAGAGTGGGCAATTGGCTTTGATGGCATTGAATGGCCTTCCAGAGCGTGGTGACCATCCATTCCTTCCAGGCGATCTCTCCGCGGACCTGGTCATCTACAGGGAAGGTCATGTCCCCATGAAGGGCGCAATGAGATTGATGAAGTTTTCGCCATCCACCATATAATACAGTTTCGAAACACGGTGAGCGGGTAAATTCTCTGCATCCTGATAGCTAGAATCTGCTGCACAAACGATGGCCGCAGAGGTGAATTGCCCAACCGCGATGTGATCGGGATGGCCATAATTTCCATCGGGAGGAAAAGTCACAACGACCTGCGGCTTGATCCGGCGAATGTACGTGACGATCCTGCCGATGGCCTCGGCGTGGACGGCCTTATCCACACTGCCGTCAATGTAATTGAGGAAGTGCAGGCTTTTCATGCCAAGTTCTTTGACAGCGTTGGATAATTCCTTTTCGCGGAGTTGGCCGAGTCTTTCCGTGCCTGGATTCTGCTCCTCGGGACCGAACCAGCCCACCTCGCCGCGTGAAGCGCAGACAAGGTGTGTATCCACTCCTTCGGCGGAATACTTCGCCAGCGTACCGCCCATTCCCATGGATTCATCATCCGGATGTGCAAAAACAGCAAGCAGTTTTAATGATTCCATGATTTCTCCTGATTAAATAAAAACTCCCGCAAGCGAATGCGGGATGTGAACGAATTTATTTTTGAGAAACCTTCTGAAGCGTTTCGGGCGTGAGATTAAAGGCTTTCGCAAAACCAGCGACGTATCGTGCGCCTTTCGGCTTGATACGCCACAAACCGAAATCAGCCAGCTGGAACAACTGCTCTGATTCAGGGAAAGTCTCGATATACATTTTCTTCACGGGGGCATAACCAGGTTCACCATTTTCCATGAATTCAGCCGAGGCGCGGATGGACAGGCGCGCAAGTGTTTGCGGATCGGCGCGGCCATCATCGGTTTCGGCGATGAGCAGGCTGACCTGCTTGTTCTTTTGCATATCCACCGTGTGCTGGGCAAGACGGCTGACATGAACATAAAACGCCGAATAATCGAGGGCGGCGATAAAGGCCACCATCGAGACACGCGGCTCCTCATCACGTATTGTGCCGAGCGCTGCAATGCGGGTGGTGGAGAGAATACGAGCGAGAATTTTTCTGATTGAACGTCCATGATCTTTTATCCGCCTGAGGGGGGGGTTATCTAAACGTACGCCATGACCGCGTACGGAGTCAATATATTGATGAGTTGGGTCAAGGGATGCGATGCGATCGCGCAAGCGTCGAATAAGCGCATCCAAAGCCTGATCAGATACGCCAGCCATTTGATCTTCGCCCCAGACCGTGGCGACCAGATCGGCGCGGCTGATCACCTGTCCCTGATTTTCATATAACAGCCATAACAACTTGAATTGCTGTGCGGAAAGCGGCGGCGTGACCTGCTGTTGGTTCACCCACACGCGGCGGGATTTGTTATCCATCATCAGGCGGCCCGGGCGAATACCACCTTCGGCGAGCGGCATGGTAGCATCGGAAGTGAGAAACAAAAACTGCTGGGCAATGGCAATACCCAACAAATCACCATCCTGCAGCATGACTGGCCCGGTCAACTCAACGCCATTGTGATTCGTTCCATTCTTGCTGCCGAGGTCTTCAACGGTCACACCTTCTGTAGTGGGCGTGATACGTGCATGAAAGCGCGAAACCTGACGGTCCTGCACGTTGATATCGCAGGTGGGGTCGCGCCCGACCATCAATGCATGGCTCAACGACCAGCGCTGTCCTTTCAGCGGGCCTTCCTGAGCCACAAGAATGGGAAATTCATCTTCATGTTCCATAATTACCTCAATTATCGCATCTTGCAAAAAAATAAAATCCTGTACCTGATCGCACTCCATCAGATCCCAGATTGCCAATGCATGCACAGTACTATATAACAACAAAGACGTTTATAATATAGCAGAAAAGTGTAATTCTGTGGATACTTGCAAATCATTCTTTTATGGTCTTGATATACGCGGACGATAGACGCCGAAATCATCGCTCCGCCTTGACCTTGATGTAAACACAGAATCGCACGTTCCAAAAAAGGAGAAGATTTGCCCCAGTCACTTCAGAATGGGGAGGTTCTGCGTGACCGCTACAAGATCCGTGAACAGATCGGACAGGGCGGTACAGGCAGTATTTATCTTGCCGAAGACAATCGTCTTGAAGGCAGATTATGCGCTCTTAAGGAAGTTGAGCACAATCGCACCCTCCCACCCCAGTTTTTAGAACAGGCACGCGAACAATTCTTTCGCGAGGCTTCTGTTCTTGCGCGCCTCGACCACCCGAACCTGCCGAAGGTTTCAGACTTCTTCTCCGAAGGTCTGCGCGATTATCTGGTGATGGATTACGTGCCAGGCAAAGATCTGCGCGAACGCATGCTCGATGCCCGCCGCAACAAAACCTTCCTCTCTGAAAACGAAGTATTGCGCTGGGCAGTGCAAATCTCAGATGCGCTGAATTACCTTCATCAGCAAGACCCGCCGATCATTCACCGCGACATCAAACCGAGCAACCTGAAAATCACCCCAAGCGGATTAATCAAACTGGTGGATTTCGGTCTCGTAAAAATTCTCGCCCCCAATGAAGTGACCATCACCATCATTCAAGGTCAGGGCACCGCGCTATACACCCCGCTCGAACAATACGGCGGCGACGATACGCATACAGATATCCGCGCTGACATTTTCTCCTTCGGTGCCACCCTGTATCACCTGGTCACGAACGAACCGCCCACCGAAGCCAGCAAACGCTTTAAATAGCCGCAGCCTGACACCGCCTCGAGATATCAATCCTACCCTCAGCAGCCGCGTGGGAAAAAGCCATCCTGTGGGCCATGTCGCTGCACCCCGATGACCGCCCGAAGGATGTGATCGAACTGCGTGAAGCCTTGCTCGGCAAAAGGACACACCCGATCATGTCACATCGGGCCGTTCAGGCTTTGACATTCCAGCCTTCTCACTGCTCCCGCAGGAACAACTCGCAGCTTACACCGCGCTGGGTTTGTTCTTGATCGGCTTAATCGTTACAATATTAAGATATACGGAAACACTTAAATCACAGCCCTATTCCACTTCCGCCGCGGCTTTTTCGATCATTCTGCAAAACGAACAAAAATCGGGGTCGTCGTGGGTTGTCCGCACTTGGGGCAGGCATGGACATGCCTGAGCGATTCATTCTTTTCAATGAATAAATTCCCGCTTTTCTTGGCTTCCAGAAAATTTAAATAGAAAATAAGCTTTGCGCCGGGGCGCGCAGTTTCCAGCAGATTCAGGGATCCCTTGTAAAAATGGACTGCGACCCTTCAGCAAAGGGACATTCTTCATAAATATATTCAATGCCGCGCATGATGGCGTAGGCCGTCATTTCGCGTTCATAGAAACGGCACAACGGCTTGACCTTGCGAGAGAGTCCATCCGTGCCAGGCAGGACGGGACCCTGGCGCAGAAGATAGTCACTGGCCCAGTGCAGGGTATTGCCGAATAGAACAGCGGCTTCATCATCCAGGTTGTGACCTGTGGCGAGGACATCATAGCCGAGGTCACGCGCCACGCGATTCATTTCGTGGCGTTTGGCGAGCCCGCACACGGCGCAGGGCTTCCCGTATCCGCGGTGGCTGCTTTGCGCCAGCATGGGTATGGACTGGCCGTATTCCTTTTCAATATCCACCACGTGAAGTTTGAGATTATTCGCTGGGCGAATTCCTCGGTCAACCGCTGGGATTCGTGCGAGTAATTAATCCCGCCATCAATGCCAAGGCCGAGATACAAACCATCCACTTGATAACCGAGACGCACGAGAATATCCCACAATGAGAGCGAATCCTTGCCGCCTGAAACCGCCACGAGGATTTTCTCATCGCGATTGAACATCTCATATTTTTTGATAAAGCGTTCGGTCTGCTCGGGAACCCATTCGAGGTAATGTTCCTTGCACAACGCCAGTTTATGCTGACGCATGTGGATCGAGGCTTTTTCACCGCATTTTTTACATTTCATCTCAACCGCCAGAGATCACTGCGATCAGTTTGATCTCATCGCCGGGACGCAAAATTTCGTCATCGGTGATCAGCTCACCATCGCGTGTGGCAATGACCGATTCAGGGACAATATCGCTCTTCTTCAAGGCATCCACCAGCGCCATGCCAGGCTTTACTTCATACACTTTATTTCGCAAAATCAATTTCGCTATCATTTGGCTCATAAAATGATTTTATCACGCGCAGTATTTATCCTTGACATTCAATCTTCGATGACGTAGCATATTCACATGCGAATCGGAATGATGGTGGATAGTTACAAACCCTACGTCAGCGGCATCACGAATTATGTCGAGGTCAATAAAAATATCTCGAACTGGCGGGGCACGAAGTGTATGTCTTCACTTTTGGCGATCTGGATCAACAAAACCAGGAACCGCGTGTGATCTACAGCCGCGGCGTGCCGCTCTCGGATTCTGGATTTTATTTGTCCATGCGCTACTCACGGGAGGCAAAGCAATTGCTTCAAACCATGGACGTGGTGCATGTGCATCATCCCTTCTTAAGCGGAAGGTTGGCATTGCGCTATTGCCGTTTGTTGAAGATTCCCATCGTGTACACCAATCACACACGCTACGACCTGTACGCGCAGACTTATTTGCCGATCATGCCCGAAGAAATGAGCCAGGGAATTTTGCAAGCCTACCTGCCCTCCTTCTGCAATGCGGTGGACCTGGTCGTTGCACCGTCGGCGGGAATGGAAAAGGTGCTGCGTCAACTCAATGTGGATGGCAATGTTGAAGTGGTGCCCAATGGCGTGGATTTGAAGAATTTCCAAAACGCCAGTCCGCTTTCACGCGCTGAGCTTGGCTACAAGCCCGATGACATTCTATTGGTATATGCGGGGCGCATTGCGCTGGAAAAGAATCTCCCCTTCCTTCTCAGATCATTCGCAGGGGTTGCGCAGGCCATCCCCAACGCACAACTGCTGCTTATTGGAAGCGGCATCCAGCCCTACGAAGAAGAGATCCGCAGCCTCATTGAAGAGATGGACCTCACCCGTAGAGTCCGCATGGTGGGCCGAGTCGATTACGAAAAACTTCCATCCTATCTCGCCATGTGCGATGCCTTTGTCACTGCGTCGGTCACGGAGGTGCATCCGCTTTCGGTGATCGAAGCGATGGGCGCGGGACTGCCCGTGATGGGAATCCATTCGGTGGGAGTTGGGGATACGGTGGTGGATGGGGTGACGGGCCTGCTTGCGACTCATGACCTGCCAGCGTTTACCGCCAAACTCACCCGCCTCTGTCTTGACCCGAACCTGCGTGCCCAACTCAGCGACTCAGCGCGAAAGGCATCCTCCGCCTACGCCATTGAGCGGACCACGGATATCATGCTCAAACATTATGAAAGACTGGTGCGCGAGTCGCATCCGCGCAAGGGACATTGGTCGATACGCCTGCGCAAACTGCTGGAGCGGATCACGCAATGACGAAGCACAATCAGGAGATCGGCGCATGGGGCGAAGGCATCGCCGCCGAGTGGCTCGCCGCGCATGGACGTGAGGTCGTTGCCAGAAATATCCGCACGCCGTATGGTGAAATTGACATCGTAGCCAGGCAGGGCGATGTGACGATCTTCGTCGAAGTGAAGACTCTGACCTCCAGCGCAAATTTTTTCCCCGAAGCACAGATTACGGCACGGAAGCGCGAGCACATGCTCCACGCGGCCCAGCATTACTGCGCTGAGCATGAAATTGACCACTGGCAAATTGACGTGATCGCCGTGGAAGGCAAACCAGGTTTAACACCTGTAGTGACTCATTTTGAGAATGTAGTTTAGGCATGTGGTCTCGATACGCCTTTCAAAGATCGCGCAAGGCTACTCGACCACCATATGAGATGTGGCTTTACTTCTCACTACTCACTATTCTCTGCTCTCTTCCCCCTCATCCCATTCGCCACTTCCACTGAATTCACATCTCCCCGCTCTTCCAACTCGCGGATGATGTTCGCGTGGTCTTCATCGTTGCGATTCTGACTGAGCTTGTAGCCCGCGTCGATGCGGGTGACATCCACGGCGAAACCGACGGTGCCGTTCATTTCCTTTTTCACAAAATCCTGCGGCAGGGACTCGAGCCGATAGTTTGAATGCGCTTCGTGATGCCCCACCAAACGGCTGAGCAGGGAATAAAACTCGTCCCCTTCCACCATCCGCACTTTGCCGTAGACATGCACCATCATGTAATTCCATGTCGGCACGTTGACATGGTTGTACCAGCGTGGCGAGATATAGGTGTGCGCGCCTTGAAAAATGAGCAGAATTTCCTGCCCGCCAAAGGTCCTCCACTGCGGATTGGCCTTCGACATGTGGCTGTAAATGGTCAGCCCCGCATTTTCGGTCTGCACGATTTCCACGGGCAGGTGCGGGGCAATCGGCTTTTCGCCGTCAAAGGTGACAATGGCAGGGAAATTATTTTGTTTGAGGAAATTCAGGATTAATTCACGGTCTTCTTCGCGGTAAAGTTTAGGGATGTGCATGGGATTCTCCTTTTGGCAGGGCGAGTATAGCAGGGAATTTTCAGGGTGCTGTAAGGCAGCGATAATTCATTGAAATATAAATAAAAAGCGGGATAATCGAAGAGGGCGAAGAAGACTGTTTTATGATCCGTACATGCTCAGTGAACCAGGCAAAATGGTAAAATCTTCATATGTTTATCGTAAGTTTTCATACGGGAGTTAAGTAAAATGAACAAATACGCAATCCTCTCAGTTACAAGTATTTTCGCTTTAGCCTGTAGTGCTGTTTCAAATTTCCTGCCTTCCACATCTTCAGCCCCTGAAGTGGCTGCACCCTCATTACCTGAAACATTCACATCTATACCAGTTGATACAGACAGCCTGGTGGGGCGAAATCCAAGCGAATGGTTTCCTGCCTCCGATTCTTTTTCCGCATTGAATAACATTCCGTTTCAAGGTTATGAAGCCTATGTCAATGAAGATTATGTCGGGCTTTTTTTCGACCCGATAAAAAAACAGGAACAATGGCAAAAAGAGTTGGACTTTCATAACGAAACTGGACGAATTGTCAATTACGCCTACTATTGGTACACGCCTGAATGCAATACAAAAAGTGACGCGCCTTCGGCCCAGATCGTTGCAACTATATATAAAGATGCCAAAGGGGCACAGGCGGGGCTGGAATCATATTCGAATTTATATGATACGCCCACCAACCCCAAACGAGAAGTTGAAGTGGGTGATATAGGGTATACCGCCTTCTTTCTAACGCCCACATGCGGAAACTCCGCATGGACTGCATTTGTGTATTTTCGCCGCAACAATATATTTGGGGTTGCAGGTGTCACAACCTTCAAACTTGAAGCCAACTTCGAAAAGCTTGAACTTGCATTGGCTTTAGCTCAACAACTCGATCAAATCATCCTGGAAGAAATGACAAATCACTCCGGCACGTCAGAAGACCTGGCCGCCCTGGAAAAATCGGCAAAAACGATTGACATATCATCAAGTCCGCCTCAAAACCCTCCTCCAGGCTCGGGTGACCCAACAGACTTTATATCTCCCAATCTCGCTTGTGCAGGCGGGTATGGACCAAACGCCACATATGATGTCTATGGAACTGTAGAGAATACCAGCCCCAGCCCAATCATGCTCACCATAGAGTGGGGCGCAGATGATTCAGGCGCAGTTTATTTTAGTGATGTACAAGCATCCATGACTACTAAAACTGTCAAAATTTCTCAAAATTACACCAGTACAATCGAGATTGAAGGCGATACACTTATATTGGATTCCAGTGGATTTCCTTATGGTGAATGCAAAATTTACTCAATAAAAGCTAATTGGGTTGAATAATAAACTTTATCTGTAATAGACCTGGCAGGCTCATTAAGAAGACTGATGGAAAGGTTCTCCGAGCTCGAGACTCATATAGTGATTTCACGTGCAAATGTAAGAGCAGATGGTTAACAATTCCTGCATAAATGGTCGTTAATTACCAAATGAACGATGGAGAAAAATATGATCCCCACCCTCCCCTTTGGCCGCACGGGCCACGAAAGCACGCGGACTATTTTTGGCGCGGCGGCGTTTTGGGACACCCCGCAAAAGGATGTCGATGCCGCGATGGACCTCATTCTGCAAAACGGCGTCAACCATGTGGATACAGCCGCCAGCTATGGCAAAGCCGAAGAAGTGCTGGGCGATTGGATTCGCCGCCACGGCAAACCGTTCTTCCTCGCCACGAAAACGGATCAGCGCACGAAGCAGGCCGCCTACGACCAGATCCGCCGCTCGCTCGACCTGTTGCATGTTCCCCAAGTGGACATGATCCAACTCCACGCATTGCACGAAGAAGCGGATTGGGTCACAGCCTTCGGCGAAGGCGGCGTCATCGAAGCCGTGATTCAAGCGCGTGATGAAGGGCTGGTCCGCTTCATTGGGGTGACAGGTCACGGCGTGCCTGTGCCCGAATTCCATCTGCGCTCACTGGCGCAATTCGATTTTGATTCCGTGCTGCTGCCGTACAGCCATATCATGATGCAAAATCCGCGCTATGCCGAAAACTTCAACAAAGTGCTTGCGGTTTGCAAAGAGCGGAATATCGCCGTGCAAACCATCAAAGGCATCACCCGCTCCCCGTGGAAAGATGTGCAGCAAAATCGCACCACCTGGTATCGTCCGCTCGAAGAACAGGCCGATATCGACCTTGCCATGCACTGGGTCTTCGGAAATCCGCAGGTCTTCCTCAACACCGCAGGCGATATCAATCTGTTGCCGCGCATCTTCGAAGCAGCCCATCGCTTCACCTCCCGCCCCACTGATGAACAGATGCAGGACCTCAGTCAACGCCTGGAGATGGCTCCGCTGTTCGAGTAACCCTCATACAATAGTCTGAAAACAAAACCGCGGAGATACAGAGTTACATAGATAAAAGTTCGATGGCTTATGTAAACAGGGGGGTCTCCCAAGGGAGGGAAAAAAAACACAACAGGCGGCCGGGGGGGGGGGGGGCGCGCGGGCCGGCGGGGGGGGGGGGGGGGGGGGCCGCCGGGAGGCCGCGGCGGGCGGGGGGGACCCGCCCCCCAGGGGCGCGAAACGGGCGCCGGGAGAAGCCATGTATATAAGCAAGAGAACTATTGAAACGGGGGAGGTGAAAAGGATATACTTGTTCAAGTGTTATCAATCCTTACCCACTTACCGATGGAGGATACATTACCATGCCAGATTACAAAAGTATTGACAGCAAAACCGTTGAAGGCAGGCGCACCGCCGAGAAACTGCTATTGCTCAAGTTCGAGTTGGACAAGATGATCCCTTCCAAAACAGTCGACCCCACCCTGCTGCTCGCCACTTGGAATATTCGCGAGTTTGGCGGAACCAAGTCTGGCGGACGGGAGGAGGAACCGCTCTTTTATATCGCTGAGATCATGTCACGCTTTGATATTATCGCCGTTCAGGAAGTGCGCGACGATCTCGATGCCCTCGATAAACTTTTACAAATTCTCGGCAGTTGGTGGAAATACATCGTTTCAGATGTCACACTCGGCACGCAGGGGAATAACGAACGTCATGCCTATATTTACGACACTCGAAAGATCTCCTTTGGGGGCATGGCCGGTGAACTGGTTCCTGAAATGAAAAAGGAGGGCGGAGTCCTAAAGTCCGATTTCGCTTTCTCGCGCACACCCTACATTGCTGGTTTTAAAGCGGGCTGGTTTAAGTTTACGTTATGCACCCAGCATTTTTATTATGGCGAAGACAAAGCCGATGATCCGCAGCGGCTCAAGGAAGCGCAGACCGTTCTCAAATTGCTAAAGAAACGAATGCAGTCCAAAGATGCCTGGTCTGGCAACTCCATCTTATTGGGAGACTTCAACGTCTTCTCCCTCCATGATGAAACCTTTCTGGCGATCGAAAAAGAACAATTCCATGTTCCAGCATCGCTTAAAGGCACATACACGAATTCCAACAGGGATAAACCATTCGATCAGATCGCCTTTCTGGCGCGCGATGTCGAAAAACAGCTCGGGCTGGCTAGAGCGGGCACATTTCCATTCTTCGATCACGTATACCGCGATGCCGATTGGAAGACCTATCTGCCGAATAAAACGTTTAACGAATACAAACAATGGCGCACCTTTAAAATGTCCGATCATTTGCCGCTCTGGGTTGAGTTATTCGTCGACTTTGGAGACGCCTACCTTGAGAAGAAGATGGAAAAGCCTGTGGTTTAGTAAAAAAGAGTCGCACGTTGGGTAGTCTCAATATCTACAGTCTGTAAATTACGAAAACGTAGTAATGGTTTTGGTAAGACCACTGCCAAAGGATATTTTTTAACGCAAAGGCGCTAGGATATTATAAAGACACCTCGCCTTTTCGCGCTTTTGGGGCAAAAGCTACATTTTTTGCGTCCTAGCGTCTTTGCGTTGAGGTTTTGTATTTTTGCACCGGAAGATTCTTTGGTCATTCGGCTAAAAAGCGACTGAGATCGCTACTACGAAAATTTTTCGTGAAGTATTGAAATCATTGCCTCTGCGAAGAATTTCCACCCACAGAACAACTCCACAAACGGGGATTTCTTCTTTCTTCTTCCCGCCTCTTTCCTCATCCATCCTTCATCATTCATCATTTATAATCCGCCCCATCCTATTTCATGGAAGATCAATGAAAAAATACCTTCTATTCACTGTTTTCGTCTCTGGCATGACCACACTCGCCGCCGAGTTGGCCGCGGGCCGTTTGATCGGCAACGTGTTCGGCACGAGCAACCTCGTTTGGGCCAGCATCATCGGGCTGATCCTCATCTATCTCACCGCGGGGTATTTCCTCGGCGGCAAATGGGCCGATGCAAACCCGACTCCCGCCGCGATGTATCGCATCCTTGCATGGGGAGCATTCACAATTGGCCTCGTTCCCTATATCGCTGGACCAGTTCTCAGGGCGGCTTCGACCGCGTTCGATGCGCTCAGCGTCGGCATCATGGCAGGGTCGTTCATCGCCGTGTTGATTCTGTTCAGTGTGCCCATCACATTGCTTGGCGCGATCTCGCCGTTTGCCATCCGCCTCTCTGTGGATGACACTTCAAAGGCAGGGCAAATTTCAGGGCAGATCTATGCCATCTCCACGCTCGGCTCGTTCATCGGCACCTTCCTGCCCACGCTCGTCACCATCCCAACCATCGGCACAACCAAAACATTTTTGGTCTTCGGTTTGTTTTTGCTTTGCGTTGCGCTGGCAGGTCTTGGAAAATTCGCCAGCAAAAATGAAATGCTCAAGCTGATCTGGATGCCCGTCGTGCTTGCGCTCGTTGCCATTCTTTCGGCGGGTCAGGCGCTCAAAAGCAACAAGGGTCAGGTGTACGAAACCGAGTCGGCTTATAACTACATTCAAGTACAGGAGATCAACGGTTTCACATTGCTGCGACTCAACGATGGGCAGGGTGTACATTCGATCTATCATCCCGACACGCTGCAATACAACGGCCCGTGGGAACAGTTTATGGTCGGCCCATTCTTTTACGCGAACCGCAAACCGCAGGATGTCGAACGCATGGCCATCGTCGGCCTTGCGGCAGGCACAGCGGCGCGTCAGGCCACAGCCGTGTATGGCGATATCCCCATCGATGGTTTTGAACTCGATGGAAAGATCGTGGAGGTCGGACAAAAATATTTCGGATTGAACCTGCCGAATCTAAATATCTACATCGGCGATGGGCGCTTGAACCTTGAACGCAGTCCATATAAATATGACATCATCGCCGTGGATGCCTACCGCCCGCCGTACATTCCCCCGCACATGACCACGCAGGAATTCTTCGAGATCATCGCCTCCCACCTGACCGATGACGGGGTGCTGACCATCAACGTGGGTTCGGTCCCCGGAGATCGCCGCCTGATCGATGGCCTCGCCACCACGATCGCCACCCAATTTGCATCCATCCACATCATGGACATCCCAGGCTCGCTCAACACGATGATCTTCGCCACCAAACAGCCCACCACCCGCGAAGACTTCGCCGCCAATTTTGTTGCCCTGTCTTCTGATGTATCTGTTGAGCCGTTACTCCTCAACACCATGGCAGCCACCTATACCAATCTCACCGAAGGCTATACTACAACCACCGTCTTCACCGACGACCTCGCCCCCATCGAATGGATCGTCAATGACATGGTCGTGAGCTTCGTTTTGCAGGGCGGTCTGGAATTTTTACAATAATGAAACCATCCTTCTTTTCCTATCTCGTCTCTCTTCTCACCCCCATCGCCCTCATCGGCGCGGCATTGCGCATTTTACTTTCACCCATCTACTTCAACGTCGAATATCGTATGCCCTACTTCCCCGTTGACGAATATGGCATGACACAAGAGGAACGCCTGCAATGGGCGCCCTACGCGGTGGAATATCTCGTCAACAGTGCGGATATCTCCTACCTCGGCGACCTTCAATTCGAAAATGGCGCTCCGCTTTACAACGAGCGCGAACTCAGCCACATGGCCGATGTGAAGAACGTTGTCATCGGCGCGCTGCGGGTTTGGTACCTCTCGCTCGGCATTCTCATCCTGCTTGCCATTCTCGCCCAGCGCAGCGGATGGATGCCCGACTACCTCAACGGTCTGCGCCGCGGCGGCATGTGGATGATCGGCCTCGCCGTGGCCCTCGGTCTCATCGCTGGCATCGGCATCACCACCAATCCCGATGTGTTCTGGGAATTCTTCGCCCTCTTCCATGCCATTTTCTTCGAAGGCGATTCCTGGCTCTTCTATTATTCAGATACCCTCATCCGTCTCTTCCCCATCCGCTTCTGGCAGGATGCCTTCCTCTGGGCGGCGATTCTTGCATTGGGCGGCGGCGCAGGGCTGGCCTTCGGAATTCGCCGCAGAGAATGATCCACCTGAACTAAACATGCGACCCATCCCATCTGACGAAACGCTTATTGCGCAATTCGGAATGCCGCGCAATGAACTGATTCAAGCCACAGACCTGCACACACTGACCGTGCAGGCATGGCTTTCATCGCGCAGTCCGCAGGCGGCAAGGTTCAATGGAAAAGGTATCAAAGCATCGTCCACTGGATTCAAAATTCCCCTGCTAAACCTCGCCCTCGGTTGTGATTTTCCCGCAGACACCAGCACAGCAGAGATCGAAGAGGAAGTCAGAGCCGTTATTGATTTCTTCGCGAAACGAAACGTCCCCTGGTATTGGTGGCTGAACACAAAACCGTCACCGCCAGCTATCGGCCAGATATTGGAAAAGTGCGGCCTGCAATATGACTCCCCACCCCTTCCCGCCATGATCGCGCCGAACAGGCAGGATGAAACATCATTTCCCGCTCACAGCAAAGACACCCGCGTCTGGCGCGCCAATTCCATCGCGGATCTGCAAGCCGCAAGCAAAATCCGCAGGCTGGCATTTCGTTTTGCCGAAGGTCAGGCCATGACCTATTTCGAAGATATGCCCTCCGATTGGCTCGATGACTCCAGCCCCGCCCGTCTGTTTCTGGCAGGGGAAAGTGAATCGGAACCCATGTCCATCGGCGCAATGATCGAAGGTGCAGGCATTCCCGGTATTTACGTCATGGCCACACTGCCAAATCAACATCGCAAGGGCTATGGCAAGGCCATCCTCACCCGCCTGCTCGCCGAAGCCTCCGTCTCAGAAAGCCGCATTGTGGCATTGACGGCCAGCAAGGCAGGTGCAGCGCTGTATTCGCAATTTGGCTTCCTGCATTTATTCGACTTCGATTTCTACTCGCTGCCCGGACAATGACAAAAGGCGCCGTTCCCAAACAGGAGACAGTGGGTTATTGCACATGATGTATAATTTCAACACAGGAGTCAACTGATGTCACCCACCTTATCATTGGAAAACAAAGTAGCGCTTGTCACCGGCGGCTCACGCGGAATCGGGCGCGCCATTGCCCTCGAATTCGCAGCACGCGGTGCGGCTGTTGTGGTCAATTACAACAAATCCCCCGAATCGGCTGAAGAAGTGGTCAAACAGATCCAATCCGCAGGCGGGAAAGCCGCCGCACATCAGGCGGATGTATCCGACTTCAAGCAAGCCGAAGCGCTGGTCAAATTCACTGTGGAAACCTTCGGCGACTTGAGTATTCTCGTCAACAACGCCGGCATCACCCGCGACCAGTTGATCATGATGATGCCCGAAAGTGACTGGGACGCAGTCATCAACACGAACCTGAAAAGCACCTTCAATTGCTCAAAGGCCGCTGTCAAACATATGATGCGCAAGCGCGTCGGCCGCATCATCAACATGGCTTCCGTTGCGGGGCAAATGGGCAACCCCGGGCAAACGAACTACTCGGCCTCCAAAGGCGGACAGATCGCATTCACAAAAGCCCTCGCCCGCGAAGTAGCCACCCGTAACATCACCGTCAACGCTATTGCGCCGGGCTTTGTAGATACGGAAATCCTCGACGCCATGACCCCTGAAACCCTCGCAGCCGCGCTCAAAATGGTTCCGTTGGGACGCAAAGGCAAACCCGAAGAGATCGCATACGCCGTTTCATTCCTCGCTTCAGACGAAGCCGCTTATATCACCGGTCAGGTGCTGGGTGTGGATGGCGGCATGGCGATGATGTAATCCATTGATTTCGCCCTTCGACTTCGTTCCTCAAAGACCACACTCCACTCAAGGCGAAGTTACACACAAGGAGTACTCATGACAGAAACAAACACACAAGGCAAAACGACCGTATCACCGGATGTGCTCACCACCATTGCCCGCCTTGCCGCGCTGGAAGTGCCCGGCGTAAGCAGGCTGGCACCCATCTCCGGGGGAGTCAACCGCCTCTTCAAACGCGGAGCAGGCGACGGCATCCGTATTGAAACGGAAGACAACACTGTTTTCGCCGACCTGCATCTTGTCCTCAAGGCAGATGTCAACATCCGTGAGGTCAGCCGCAACGTTCAACAAAGCGTGGCACGCGCCATCCAGGAAATGGTCGGCATGGATGTCGGCCAGGTAAATATTCACATTGAAGATATCGATTACGAGGATAATGAGGCCTGAAAGCATGAAACCCCGAACCAGAGCGCGCTCCATTGCTCTGCAAGTACTTTACGAAACAGATATGGCGGAAAAGCACCTGCCCGGTGACGTGTTAAGAACACGCCTGGATGAAGCACCGCTTGCAGCAGATCTTGCCGAATTTTCAAGGCAGATCATTTTTGGCGTTCTTCCCCTTACCCACGATCTCGACCAATTGATCGCAAAGTATGCCCCCGAATGGCCGCTGGATCAAATTGCGGCCATTGACCGCAACATCCTGCGCATTGCCTTCTGGGAATTTGCCGTCTATCGGGAAACCCCCGTCAAGGTTGCGATCAACGAAGCGGTGGAACTGGCAAAACTATTTGGCTCCGACTCTGCGCCGCGTTTCATCAACGGTGTGCTGGGCACGCTCGCCGAAAACGTCAACGAGATCCAGCAGGTCATCAAAAACAGAATCGCCCACGAGACAAAGTTGGAATCATAAAATGGAAATCCTGGGAATTGGCACATCTGAATTGCTTTTCATCGTGATCATTGCGATCATCATCCTTGGTCCAAAGGATATGCAAAAAGCGGGCAAGACCATCGGCAAATGGCTGCGCAATATCATCACCTCCGATGGCTGGAAGATCTTTCAGCAAACCTCGCGCGAATTGCGGACCCTGCCCAACAAATTGATCCGCGAGGCGAATGAGGAATTAAATCAGATCGGGAACGATATAAACAGCGCCACCGACCCCGCCCGAAACTGGTCCAACACCCCAGGCAGGTCGCCACATCCTCAGGCTGTTCCTTCGGATTTCCCATCTAACAAGATTGCCCCTCCCGGTAGTGCCGCAGCCAAAGTAGTAAAAGAAAAAGAAGGCGACCCCGAACAAAATGCGTAATTTTCTTTTCGGCGTGTGGAAGGTCATCACCTTTCCGTTTCGCCTTGTCTTCAACATCATTGCCTTCCCATTTCGGAAGATTCGTCAATTCAACCAATTCCTGAACACCGAACCTGAAGAACATCCTCTGACGGAGGTCTTTGCCGACCTCATCAGCAGTTCAGATACCCGTCAGATGCTCTGGGAGCAGGTGGAGGCGCTCCGCACGCATTTATTGCGTGCAGTGATTTCACTGGTGATCATGGTATGCGTTTCCTTTCTATTCACGAATAAAGTCATTGAATTCCTCGCCATCCCCGTCGGCGGTTTGGATAATTTGAAGGCAATCGAAGTCACCGAGACCATCGGTGTTTTCATGCGCGTGGCGCTCATGTGCGGAATTGCGCTGGCCATCCCATACATCGCGTTTGAATTCTGGTGGTTTGCCGCGCCGGGGCTTCGTCCGCGCGAACGTAAAATGGGGCTGGCGGGAATTCCCATGGCAGCCATTCTATTCTTAAGCGGAGCCGCCTTTACATTCTTTCTGATGCTGCCCGCCGCGCTGCCATTTCTTGAAAGCTTCATGGGCGTCAAGACCGAGCTGCGTCCGGAATCTTATTTCTCGTTCGTGATCGGTTTGATGTTCTGGATCGGTGTTTCTTTTGAATTCCCACTGATCATTTATGTGCTGTCTGCGATCGGCATTATCAAACCGCAGATCCTTGCCCAGCAATGGCGCCTGGCTATTGTGGTCATCGCCATTGTGGCCGCCATGGTCACGCCGACTATTGATCCGGTCAATCAGGGACTGGTCATGGCTCCAATGATCCTCTTGTATTTCATCAGTATTGGCCTCAGCTACATCGCCTACGCCGGGCGAAAGCGCAACAATCTCGAAGAGCAGACCCATGCCGATGAAGCGGAGACAGGCCAAAGTTAAGCGCGAAGCGTTTTTTTATCCAGGAGAGAGAATGAAAAAGCCGTCAACCCTATCACGCCGCATGATCGTCGTGGTGCTCATGCTTGCCATTGTCGGGCAGGCGTGCACATTTTCACTGTTAGAAAATCCATTTACAACAGGCACATCCACACAAACACCCGGGGTTGCAGTACCTTCTGCCACACCACAGGCAATGGCACAGACCAATTTTGTGGTGATTCTGCCTGAGCCGCTTCAAGCCAATGAAACCCTCGTCATCGCGGTCATGGACGAAGTGACCGGTCTTGCATTCAGCAGTTTGCAATACCCGATGAGCGCCCGCGACTCGCTGACTTACACGGCGGTGCTACCACTGCCCTTTAACTCGGTTGTGAAATATCGTTACATTCGCCGCGGCGCCGCACAGGTGTTGGAAGATACCAGCCTGGGTTCAGAGATCCGCTATCGAATGTTTTATGTGGCAGGCCCCAGCGAAATACAGGATGTCATTTCCGACTGGGGTGACCGTTCTTATGTGCGCCCGATCGGTTCGATCCTTGGGCAGGTTTTCAATACGGATACAGGCTCACCGCTTGCCAATATGCTTGTCACTGCGGCGGGGGTGCAACAGTTCACCGATTCCAGCGGACGTTTCGAACTCGTGGGGCTGCCTACCGGCACACAGACCCTGCTTGTGTACAGCCCTGATGGTTTGTATCAACCTTTCCAACAAGGTGCGATGGTCGCTGAAAATAACGCAACGGTTGTGAATCTTCGTGTAAAGCCGATGCCGTTGGTAAATGTGACCTTCTCGGTTGTCGTACCAGAATCGACTGTGCCTGGTGTGCCCGTTCGCATTGCAGGGAATATTCTGCAATTGGGAAATACCTTTGCAGACCTTCAGGGCGGCGTCAGCACCAACCCAGACCGCATGCCCATCTTGAACCTTCAAGCGGACGGTCGTTATTCGGCAACCATGGCCCTGCCAGTTGGCACACATATTCAATATAAATACACGCTGGGTGACGGCTACTGGAATGCAGAACACAAATCGGATGGTCAATGGGTGCTGCGTGAATTCGTCGTCCCCGCCCAGGATCTTTCGATTCAAGATAGTGTTGAAACCTGGTCATTCGGCGACTCGCCGATTCTGTTCGAGGTCACTGTCCCCTCTGTGACGCCGCCCGGTGATATTATCTACATTCAGTTCAATACCTTCGGATGGATGGAACCGATCCCAATGTGGCCGCTCGGCAACAACCGTTGGACCTACAAGTTATACGGTCCGCTTAATATCCTCGGCTCTTTTTCATATCGCTATTGCCGCAACGGTCAATGTGGTAGTGCAGACGATGCTCAAACTGTCGGCTCTGCTCCTACTGGCAGGCAGGTTTCCACCAGCGTCATTGGACAGGATATTCAAGATACTGTGAACACATGGAAGTGGTACGAAAACCCTGAACCCATTTCGCTGGTCGGCGCAAACATTGTGCCGCGCGCTGGCGGGTTTATCGCCGGTGTGGAATTCCAAGCCACCTACCATCCCAATTGGTCGTTCTATGCGCCGCAGGGATTTGCCAACACGCAGGCCATCGGGGCCAACATGGTCATCCTGACCCCAAGCTGGACATTCTCCAGAGTCTCCCCCTTGGGCTTTGCACCTGTCCCTGGAATAGACCCGTTGTGGATCGACTCGGCCATCATGATCTCGCAAGCCCGCGCATTGGGGCTGAACGTCTCGCTCTTCCCCACGCCGAATTTTGAAACTCTAAATGGCCCGACCTCACTCAGCACGAACTTCTGGAAAGATGCGCCCAAGGATGCAGTGTGGTGGCAATCATGGTTCGCGCGCTACCGCACGTTCGCGGTCAACTACGCCGACCTCGCGACACAGACCGGCGCACAGACCCTCATCCTCGGCGGTGACTGGATTGCCCCGGCCCTGCCCAATGGAAAGCTGGCAGACGGGACTCCATCCAATGTCCCTGCGGATGCAGATGCACAATGGAGATCGATCATCGCCGAAGTGCGGACCCATTTCAAGGGTCAGGTCTTGTGGGGATTGCCATTTACAAAAGCCGCGATCGAAGTTCCCCTTGATTTCCTGCGTGATGTGGATGGCATTTACCTGCTCTGGTCTGCCTCCTTATCGTCAAACCCAAGCGCAACCAAATTGGATTACGCCAACGAAGCGGGACGTTTGCTCGATAACGAAGTTGCGACACTTGTATCGCTGTTGAATAAGCCGCTCATTCTCGCCATCGCCTATCCATCTGCCGCAGGTTCCGCCAATGGATGTGTGCCGAATGGACAGGGCGGCTGCCTCGATTGGACTGAATTGAACAGACCCAATGCCGATATCAGCTCTGCAATCTTGAGCCTGCAAACCCAGGCAGATATTTACGAAGCCATGCTCGCCACGGTCAATGCGCGCCCTTGGATTTCGGGCTTTGTCAGCCGCGGGTATTATCCGCCCGCAGCCTTGCAGGACAAATCTGCATCCATTCACAGCAAACCCACCGCCGATATTCTTTGGTATTGGTTTCCGCGCATGTTGGGGACGATCAAATAATCTTTTAAAGTAACTAAAAGCCGCAGAAGTCTATGACTTCTGCGGCTTTTTTATTTTTTTCTTATCTATTTCAAAACCGCATATCGTCCATTATCGAAGATCACGGAATACCCTGCCGACAGGAACATATCCACGGGAATCTTGGACAAATCCACGACCACATGTGTGAATTGCATGTCCATCGTTTTCGTCCATGCATTGAGGCAACTCATGTCTCGGCAGGCTTGAAGTACCGTCAGTTGCGCCCAGCGGGTATTAAATTCTCCCTGCAAAGCCCATTCCATCCCTTGCAAGGTGGTTTCGGAGTGACGATCTGCCATCGCAGGGAACCACTCTTGAACAGGATCGGTCATTACCTCTTCCTGACCCGTCAAAATAATAAATTTGCTTTCGGGTGGTGTGTTCTGTCTAACCCATGCCATCATATCCTGGGAGGGATATGGCAGGGTGAGGTTGCGAATCACATACGCATGGACAAAACATTCAAGCGATAAATAAAAAACGATCCCCAACAATCCCATGGATAGTCCCCGCCGATTGAACAACACTTCATCTGGCTCGACAATCCATTTTCGAGTGCGGAACCAGTTGAAGAATGCAGGAACCACGTCCATTAATCCATACGCCGCCAGCATGGGATACAAAAAAACGGAAGCCAGCGGAGAACTGCGCTGGTCAATAAAGTAAGGAAGAAAACCCCAAACGAGAAGGTCGTATCTGCGTTTGTAGATCGCCCAAGGCAGACCCAACAGCCAGAACAACGTTGCAAACGGAAGAATGGTCTGGCGTGCCAACAGGCTGGTGATCAAGGCAGATACCGAAACATTCAGATCACCGGATTGGCTGGCGGACAAAAACACATCCGCCCCATGCCGCGAAATGACCATCGCCCACCATGGCATCGTCAAAAGCAGAGTTCCAGAAGCGATCAAAACAGGGGTACGAAAAAGCCTTGGCGAAATTCCGCTAAAGAGCCAAAAGACCGCGCAGCCAATGACCAGCAACCAAGCAGCCTGCGGGTGACTCAAAATCGTCAACGCACAACAAAGGATGGCGTAAATCACCAAACGCCAATCGGATTCATGATAGGCGCGATGGACAAAATACAAACCCAGGATGAAGAACACAGCGCCCAATGCGCGCGTCAAACCGCCACCCATGAGATACCAGACGTAATTACCCGGAGCCAATGCAAAAAAGACAGTCGCCACTGCTGCACGCGGACGATTCCCCAACAATTCCAATGCCAGCAAATAAAACAGTGGAACCGTTGCAATGGTCAGAAAAGCGGGTAACCAGATCAGCATTTGAAATTCAGAGAGACCGAGCAACTCGAAAAATCCACCCAGATAAAGCCCCAACGGCGGATACGCAAAAGGAATTTCCGCGTGGTTGTACGATGTGAAAACGGGGAGCGCAAATTGATTTGCTTTTAAGTCGCGAATCATCACAGCGAACATCCCACCGTCATTGATGGGCAGCCCAGCCAAAGGTCCAGGGATGAAGCGCACGAAAATCCCAAAGAGGAGCGCCAGCCCGAGGATTGTCCAAGTCCACTCGTTTTCATCTACATGACGGGGTTTCATTTCAGATCGCATGTGATAAATTCTACCATTCGAAGTTTCCGTGCTATGCAATCCATTCACAGGTGGCTATAATCCATCAAATTTTTCCAACTCGGAGGAAGTATGAAAAAAGCAGGCAAGTTCATTGGGCGGATATTTATTGGGATCGTTATCCTTGCGCTTATTGCGGGCGCAGGAGGCGCGTTCTATTTCAAGAGTTATTTACCCAACACGGTTGCGCCAAAGTCTTTTCCGCAAATTGATGGAGAGATCACCGTGAGCGGATTGGACGGTCAGGTAGATATTTACCGCGATCAGATGGGCATTCCGCATGTGTATGCGTCCACACCGCATGACCTGTTCTTCGCGCAGGGGTATGTCCACGCGCAGGATCGTTTCTGGCAGATGGACTCATGGCGGCACATCGGCTCAGGCCGTCTCTCCGAAATGTTCGGCAGCGGACAGGCCGAAACCGATGCCTTCCTGCGCACACTCGGCTGGAAGCAAACCGCCGAAACTGAATGGGCACAGCTCGATGCAGATTCAAGAGCGATTCTCGAAGCATACACCGAAGGCGTGAATGCTTATCTCAAAGATCATTCAGATACAGCCCTCAGCCTCGAATATGCCGTTTTGGGACTGCTCAGCCCCGATTACGAGATCGAAGCGTGGACTCCCATCCATAGCCTCACTTGGGGCAAGGCCATGGCCTGGGATCTGCGCGGCAATATGGGCGAAGAGATCGAACGCGCCGTACTGCTCAAGACACTGACGCCTGAACAAGTGGCCCAGCTTTTCCCTGCCTATCCTGAAGATCATCCTGTCATCGTCAACAACATTGGCGAAGGCGGAGTAACCGCAAACGCAGGAAGCGAAGCGGCTCTCGATTATTCACAAGTGCCGTTTGAAAATATTTCAGAAAATGTAGCCCTGCTCGATTCCTTCCTCGGCCCGTGGAATGATGGCATCGGCTCGAATTCGTGGGCGGTCTCTGGTGAACTCTCTGAAACGGGCATGCCGCTGCTTGCCAACGATCCGCACCTCGGCATTCAAATGCCTTCCATCTGGTTTCAGATCGGGTTGCATTGCGTTGAAAAAAGCGCGGCGTGTCCCTTCGAAGTGGCGGGCTTTTCATTTGCGGGTGTGCCCGGTGTCATCATCGGTCACAACGCCGATATTGCCTGGGGCTTCACCAATGTCGGCCCCGATGTGATGGACTTGTACATCGAACGCATCAATCCTGAAAACCCGAATCAATACGATGTGAACGGCACCTGGGTTGATTTCGACACACGCGAAGAAGTCATCAAAATGTCAGACGGAACAACACAGACCATCACCGTGCGCAGCACACGCCACGGACCTGTCATCTCAGATCAATATGGTCCGCTCAAAGATGTGGGCGATCCTGAAGATACCGAATTCGTCCCCTTCAAAGACCGCGTCAGCAGTGAACTGCCCGAACAATATGCCATCGCACTTGCGTGGACGGCGCTGATTCCCTCCACGCCATTCGAAGCCATTTGGGGATTCGATAGGGCGCGCAATTGGGAGGAATTCCGCAAAGCCGCAAGCGGATTCCACGTGCCCGCGCAAAACCTCATCTATGCCGATATCGAAGGCAACATCGGCTATCAAATGCCGGGCGATATTCCCATTCGCAAAAATGGCGATGGCACACTGCCTGTCCCCGGTTGGACGGATGAATATGAGTGGCAGGGCTTCCTTCCGTTTGAAGAACTTCCCTACACCCTCAACCCCGAAGAAGGCTACATCGTCACAGCCAACAATCAGGTACATCCACGCGACTATCCATACTTCATCTCAGCCGATTGGGATTATGGTTTCCGCGCCAACCGCATCGTTGAAATGATCACCAGCGCCCCGGGCAAGATCGACATCGCCTACATTCAACAAATGCACGGTGACTCTTTCGACGCAAACGCACCTGTCTTCGTACCGCTTCTGCAGAAAGTGAAGAATTCGCATCTGATCTTAACCCCGCGCTTGATACGCTAAAGAATTGGGATTATCAAGACCGGGCAGATTCAACCTCCGCCGCAGTCTTCAACGCATTCTGGCGCGCCCTCCTAAAAAACACCTTCAACGATGACATGCCCGAGGAAAGATATTATCCCGACGGCGGCTCACGTTGGAACGAGGTCATGCGTCATATGGCAGAAAACCCCAATGATCCGTTCTGGGATGACAAGACCACCACCGACATCACCGAAACCATGGAACACATGATTAAGAAATCCTTCCCCGAAGGTGTGGCAGAATTGCAGGACATCTTCGGCAAGGACATGTCCAAATGGAAATGGGGCGACATGCATGCCTCCACTTTCCGCAACAGCACCCTCGGCGAATCGGGCGTCTTCCTGATCGAAGACCTCTTCAACCGCGGACCCTTCCCCACGAGCGGCGGCGAAGCCATTGTCAACGCCACGGGCTGGTCGGTGAAGGATGGCTACGAAACCAACTGGCTGCCCTCCATGCGCATGATCGTGGATCTGGGCGAATTAAACAACTCGGTCACCGTCCACACCACGGGTGAATCGGGTCATGCCTACCATCCGCATTATGCGGACATGGCTCCCATGTGGGCAGGCATTCAGTATTACCCCATGTGGTGGAATCAAGACTCCATCATCGGTGACGCCGAAGGTCATTTGATCTTGAAACCAACAAAAACGAATTCCCCCCCCCAAACGAAGAAAGAGTTTTGAAAACCTTTAGGGTCTTTTTATTTTCAACGCCACCCATCCCCCGGCAACCAGACCAATATAACCGGCCAGCAGATCGATCAGGTCAAACGTACGGTTCGCAAAGAACTTCTGCGAATACTCCTCCGCGCCGATGAGCAGGGCGAGGATCAGACCAATTGAAAGCGCCACCCGTTTCGGGTCAAAGCGAAGAAGCGAACGTATGGATGCGAGGGTGATGAAAAAGTTCAGGAGTCCGTACAGGATGAAGTGTCCCGCCTTGTCGCCGTATGGAAAATCATAAATAAAGTGAAGCGGACCCAGCAATCCGCGGTCTGCAAGGATGATGACAAGAACAATAAAAATCGTAAAAAGAACAGCAGCGTATTTCATCATAAAAAGTGTGCCGCGCCAAACAGATGGCGCGGCACACACGATTTCAAAATTATTTCTTCGCTTCCTTGCGGGCTTTCCACCACTCATAGAACATCGGCACCACAGAAACAAGGATGATGGCGATGATCACCAGCTCGAAATTCTCTTTCACAAAGGGAATGTTTCCAAAGAAGAAACCCATCAATGTGAAGATCAAAACCCACGAGATACCGCCAACAATATTGTAGGTGGCAAAATACGCATAAGACATTTTGCCAATACCCGCCACGAACGGCGCAAAGGTGCGCACGATGGGCACAAAACGCGCAAGGAAGATGGCCTTGCCGCCGTGCTTCTCAAAGAACGCATGGGTCTTGTCGAGGTATTCACGCTTGATCCACTTGATGTTGTAGGCGCGTTCGCCCAGATAATGACCGATGGAATAGTTCACCGCATCACCCAACACAGCCGCCACGATCAACAAGCCGACAACATACCATATGTTCAACGCGCCAAGCGCTGCAAACGTGCCCGCCGCAAAGAGCAGCGAATCACCAGGCAGGATCGGCATGATTACCAAGCCCGTTTCCACAAAGATCACGACGAACAAGATGCCATATGTCCATGTGCCATAATCTGAGATGATCTTGGCCAGGTACTCATCCAAATGCAGGAAGAGGTCAATTATGCTTTTTAGAAATTCCATTTTTTATTCTCTCTTTCGATAGATATCGGAGTTCAAAGTCTGGAGACCTTGAGCGCCGTTTTTAACGGGCGGGGATTATACACCGCTTTCTTTTTTGACATCGATCCTGCTCAGCCACTCGCCAGCCACCAGCACCAGCAGGCTGCCCACACTACCCATACCCAAATTCAACGAACCGAGCATCAGGAACGCCCAACCCTGCCACATACCGATCAACTGCCCAAGCGCAAACCCGAGAATGCTCAGGCCAAAAAATAACAGCAAACGCCAGCCGCCTCCGCCGCGTATAAAATGATAGAGCGCCCCATAAAGCATGGCAACCACCAAACCAAAGATGATCGTGGGAAGTGTCATTGCGTTCTCCGCCATTAATGATTTTCTCAATACCTAACTGATCACTTATTGTGACTACGCGCAAATTCTATTGGACGATGATTCCGCCGCCAAGCATCAACTCACCTTGATAGAAAACTGCCGCCTGACCTGCTGTGGCGTCCCGCACGGGCGCATCGAACTTAACCGAAGCCTGATCCCCATTCAATGGGCTGACCAGCGCCGGGACCTCTTTCGCCGTGTAGCGAGTCTTTACATCTGCGCGGAAGGGTTCGCTCGGCGCTTCACCGTTCAACCAGTTGACATCGCGAACGGTCAATTCAGTGGAGCCCAATTCATGCGCTTCACCGACGATGAGCGTATTGCTCGCGGCGCGCTTCGTCATCACATACAACGGCACAGGCGAGGCCACGCCGAGTCCCTTGCGCTGACCGATGGTGTAGTTTGCCAGTCCGTTATGTTCGCCGATCACTTTGCCTTCCGCGGTTTCGATTTTGCCAGGCTTTAACATTTCAGCGGCATTGCGCTGTAAAAAATTACGATAATCTTCGCCTGCCAGGAAACACAAGTCCTGAGAGTCTGCTCTCGAAGCAGTAGGCAGGCCAAAGTCCGCGGCGATGCGCCGAATCTCGGGCTTGGGATACTCCCCCACTGGAAAAAGCGCATGAGCAAGCTGCTCCTGTTTCAAGACATGCAAAACATAGGATTGATCCTTCGAGTGATCCACTGCGCGAAGCAACTCAATCTGTCCGTCATCCCCAGTCTTTCGTCTGACATAATGGCCTGTCGCCATGAATTCCGCGCCTAGGGCCAGCGCGTGATTAAGCAAAAACGTCCAGCGGATCTGACGGTTGCACATCAAACAGGGATTGGGCGTTTCGCCGCGCTCGTAGCCATCGAGAAAATATTGCACCACTGTTTCGCGGAAAACATCCTTCGCATCAATTACATAAAAAGGGAATGTCGAGAATGCCTGCCACGCGTCGCGCCTGCGCCATGGAATCAGGCGTGCAGCAGCGATTCGAATCCTCCTTGCCAGGCTCAGACCACAGGCGCAGCATCATGCCCGTCACTTCATAGCCCTGCTGTTTGAGCAGGGCCGCCGCCACCGAAGAATCCACGCCGCCAGACATGGCGACAACAACTTTTTTCTTAACCATAATGGACGTGATTATAAACTACTTGCATCTGCCCCTTAGTTAATGTATATTCGAAGCAATTATTCGAGATATTAAGGAGAGAAGAATGTCCATCAAGGCGGATCTGATCATTGAGAACGCAAATATTTTTACCAGCGATGCAAACAAGCCGCACGCGGAAGCGCTGGCTATAAAAGGCAATCGTATTGTTTTTGTAGGTGCGAATGAAGATGTAGGGCAATACAAGGACACCTCTACACGAGTCATCAATGGAATGGGACATACCATCACCCCCGGGTTCATCGACTCGCACTTTCATTTATTATGGGGTTCCATTTCGATGGGCGGCGCGCAATTATACGAAGTAAAAGGCTTTGATGATCTGCAAGCCACCCTGCAATCCTTTGAAAAGGAAAACAAGACCAGCGAATGGGTGGAAGGACGCGGAATTAAGTACAATATTATTTCTGGTCGTGACGAACTGGACAAGATCATTCCAGACAGGCCCGTGTATATTAATGCATATGATGGTCACACTTCATGGGCAAATACAAAGGCATTGGAAATGGCAGGCATTTTACAACCTGGTGTGGATGCGCCCGGCAATGGCGTGATCGTCCGTGATGAGAATGGAATGGCGACAGGCGAATTGCGTGAAACCGCCATGAACATGGTCTCGGACCTAATTCCCGAGCCCAGCGAAGCCCGCAAACGTGAATTGCTCATCAGTACCATCAAGAAGATCAATGCGACAGGCGTCACCAGCGTCCACAATATGAACGGCGAGATGGAAGAGATGATGTTCTACGCTGCGCTTGAAGACACAGGCGAATTGAATCTGCGCGTGTATGTGCCGTACTGGGTCAAGCCCGAAACCACGGAAGAAATGCTGAAGGAAGCCGCCGAAATGATGAAAATCCAGGGTGAATTTGCACGCGGCGGTGCGGCAAAATTCTTCATGGATGGCGTCTGGGAATCGTATACCGCCTTGAACGTGGATCCGTACGCGGATGACCCCGAGGCAAAGCCCGATGGCATTTACTCCCTTGAGCATTTCACCCGCATGGCGGCGTTGTGCGACAAAATGGGCTTGCAGATCTTTGTCCATTGCTGCGGAGATGGCGCGGTGAGACGAGTGCTCGATGGGTACGAGGCAGTTCAAAGGTCAAACGGGAAGCGTGATAGTCGTCATCGCGTCGAGCACATCGAGGTCATCCATCCCGATGATATTCCGCGTTTCACACAACTCGGCGTGCTTCCATCCATGCAGACCAGCCATGCGCCATTCAGCATGTCTGAGGGCGATGTGTGGCCGACGCGCGTCGGGGAAAAACGCTGGCCATTATCATTTGCATGGCGCAATATGAAAGAAGCAGGCAATAACATCGCCTTTGGAAGTGACTGGCCCGTGGCACCTTATGACCCGATGATCAACCTGCACGTCGGACTGAACCGCGAAAAATGGAATCCCACTGACCCCGACCAAACCCTTTCGCTGGAAGAACTCATCATCGGCTACACCCGCGATGCGGCCTATGCCGAATTCAAGGAAAATGAAAAGGGACAGATCAAGGAAGGCTATCTGGCCGACGTGGTCTTGTTCTCACACGACCTGTTTGCACTGGATCCAAAAGAAATCCTGACCGCCAAACCAACCATGACCATCGTGGACGGAAAAATCGTTTTCGAGGCCTAATCATGCAAACCTACGCCTTACGGCGAATCCTGCAAACCATTCCAATCCTATTCATTATCAGCATCCTGCTGTTTTTTTTGGTGCGCAGCGCACCAGGTGGGCCGTTGACTGCCGCACGCCGAAACCCGAACATCTCGAAGGAACAGATCGAAGTGTTGGAAGAAAAGCTTGGTTTGAACGATCCTCTCCCTGTTCAATACGGGCGCTGGCTGGGCGATATGTTTAACGGTAACCTGGGTGAATCGATCAAGTTCCGCCGCCCCGTTTCTGAAATGATCGGCGAACGCATCCCGAATACGCTTTTGTTGGTCGGTGTGGCATTCCTGATCACTTTAATGGTCGCCATTCCAATCGGAATATTATCGGCGCGAAAACCCTACTCGCTCTTCGATTACACCATGACCACAGTGACCTTCATCGGGCAATCCATTCCTGTGTATTGGTTGGGGCTGGGATTGATCGTGGTGTTTTATGTGGCTTTGAAAAATCCATTCACAGGCGAGCCATTGTTTCCCGTCGGCGGGATGAATGCGCGCGGCAAGGAAGGTGAATTGCTCGATACGATCTGGCATCTGGTTTTACCTGTCACCGCGCTGAGTTTGGGCTGGATCGCGTGGTATTCGCGTTTTCTACGCTCAAGTATGCTGGATGTGTTGCACGAGGATTACGTCCGCACGGCGCGGGCCAAAGGGTTGAAAGATAACGTGGTCTATTACAAGCATGCCTTGCGAAATGCTATTCTGCCGCTGGTGACTTTGATCGCACTTGACCTGCCCAGCCTGTTCGCAGGCGCGCTTTTCGTGGAGACGATCTTCTCGTGGCCGGGCATGGGTCGCCTATTTTGGGATGCCGCCAAGGGGCGCGATTATCCCGTCCTATTGGGCGTGGTGATGATCACCGCCGTGTTGATCATCGTCTGTAATATCCTCGCTGACCTGGCCTATGGTTGGCTCGACCCGCAGGTGAAATATGAGTGATGCCCCCCTCCCCCGCGAACAAAGCATGGGACGCATCGTCCTGCGACGATTTTTCAAGCATAAACTGGCAGGAATTGCCATTGGTGTGTTGTTGGTCCTTGTGCTTTTTTCGGTCTTTGCCGGGTTGAATTCATATAGCCCCACTGAACAGAATCCGACCAATAGCTTCGCCAAGCCAAATGCCGCGAACTGGTTCGGAACCGATGAACTCGGGCGCGATGTACTTTCGCGCATCATGTATGGCGGGCGTGTATCTCTGGCTGTGGGGTTGCTTTCCACGGTGTTGTCTATTTTCCTGGGCATCACTGTCGGCGCGTTGAGCGGATATTTCGGCGGCTGGCTGGATTCCACTTTAATGCGCGTGACCGACGCCTTTTTGACCTTCCCCACCATCTTCGTGCTGATCATCCTTGGCGCATTTTTGCGGGAACAACAACTGTTCATTTTGCAAAACAGCATCTTCGTGGTGATCATCATCATCGCCGCGCTTTCGTGGATGTGGCCCGCCCGTCTCGTGCGCGGACTTTTTCTGGTACTGCGCGAAAAGGAATTCGTGACCGCATCACGCGCATTGGGCGGGAGCAATTTCCGTATCATCGTACAGCATATTCTGCCGAATTGTGTGGGACCGATCCTGGTCAGCGGCACATTGCAAATGGCTTCGGCGATCATCACCGAATCAGGATTAAGCTATTTGGGGTTTGGCGTACAGCCGCCCACGCCCACCTGGGGCAGCATCCTTTCCACGGCGCAGAATCAAATTTTCCGCGCGCCGTGGCTGGGATTCTTTCCAGGCTTTATGATCTTTATCACCGTTATGGCGATCAACTACATCGGCGATGGCCTGCGCGATGCGTTTGATCCGTATGTGATCCATTCAGAAAAATAAAAGGAGAAGAGAGAATGAAAATAAAAATGTTCACCCTGCTTGTCATTTTGGGACTCGTGCTGAGCGCATGTTCCGGGGGAGGAAATGCCCCAGCAACAGAACCAGCCTCAAGCGGAGGCGGAACCGCTGTCCTCATCCTGCCTGAAGAACCGACCACATTGAATTATTATCTGGCCGATGCTGCGATCGTACGTCAGGCGGCGGATGCAACTTCGATGACCGGGCTGGTCACCATCGATGAGACGGGAAACTTCGTCCCGACTCTGGCGCAGGAAATTCCGACGACCGAAAATGGCGGCCTTTCAAGCGATTACTTGACAGTAACATGGAAACTCAAGGAAGGTTTGAAATGGTCAGACGGTGAAGCGTTGACTTCGGATGATGTCAAATTCACCGTGGAAGTTCTCTCCAACCCGAATTCAGGCGCATTGGTCGGCACAAGCGGTTTTGATTTGATCACCAAAACTGAAACGCCCGATGACACAACCATTGTCCTGACATACTCGGAAGCATACCCGGGTTATCTTGATCAATTTGCGTATGGATTGTTTCCGCGCCATGCCACGGGCAAGCCCGAAGAAATGGCAAGCTGGGAATGGAATCGCAAGCCTGTAGTTGCAGGCCCATTTGTTTTGAGCAGTTGGGAATCGGGCAAGAGCCTGAGCTTTACACGCAACCCGAATTATTACGAAGCGGGCAAGCCGTATCTCGATGAAATCGTTTTTGAGATCGTGCCTGAACCTGCCGCGCAAACCGCGATGATGTTGAACGGCGAGGCACAGATGCAGTTGTGGCCCGGTGAGTTCAAGGCCGATTACGATACCCTGCTGACCGGCAAAGCCCAGCAATATCTCATCCCTGGCATTTGGAACATGGCGATCGATTTCAACCTGAGCGCGCCGTTCGACGGCGACCCGACCGCCTCTGCGCCACACCCGATTTTGGGTGACATTCGCGTACGTCAGGCGATTGCCCATGCCATTAATTATCAGTCGTTGCAACAGGATGTTTTGAAGGGCAGTGTCGGAGATTCGACCAACCCCTTTGCATATGGCTGGTACAAGTGTGAACTACCGCGCCAAAACGGATATGATGTTGAAGCCGCCAATAAATTACTGGATGAAGCTGGCTGGGTGATGGGCGATGACGGAATCCGCGTGGCGAAGGGCGCAAAATATGCGGAAGATGGAACGCGCCTCTCTCTCGAACTGCAAGGGTATACGGCTTTCGATCCGCTGCAACTCACCGAGGAATTCATCGTTGAAAATTTGAAGGCCGTGGGTATCGAAGCCCGCATTCAGAATTACGACTTCTCGATCATCTTTGGCACCTTTGAAGATAACTCTCCGCGTGCCGTGGGCGATTACGATATGCTGATCTTTGACCGTGGCTTCACGACCGAACCTCAGGGTTACAACTTCGATGCGTATCATTCCTCACGCATCCCCACTGCCGAGAACCCCACAGGCGGAAATTACTTCCGCTGGGTCAATTCTGAAGTAGATGCCGCTTTGGAAACCGCAGGAACCAGCTTCGATTCTCAAACCCGCAAGGATGCCTACTGCAAGGTAGGGCAGGCCGTGCTCGATGAACTGCCGCAGGTGTATCTCTACCTCTTCCAGGATAACTACGGCATTGCAGATAACCTGACTGGTTATACGCTCAATACCTGGGGCAGCATGAGTTGGGGCGTGCAGAACTGGAAGTTGAAATAAGCAAGTAGACAGGTAAATATGTAAACAAGTGACAGTTGCCTTCAACTGTCACTTGTTTTTTTATTAATTCACCTGCATCGCGCTGAGCGTTTTTCGCGAACGAAGCCAAAGCATTGAGTTAAGAAGCGAAGATTATCGCTTAATCCAGCAACCGCCTCGCTTCACGGACCAGGTCAACGAATTCATCCATCACATCATCGCGGTAAAGATAATCAGCGATGCGGCGGGCTTCGTCGTAGACATCATCCATGGAGCTTTCTTCGGCCCAGTAACTGCCTTTCAAGATTTCAGCAAACTCAGCCACAACAACCGCGCGCTGGAAGTACGGGTCGGTCTCGCGGAAATCCGAGGAGATCTGGCTGGTGTCATAATCCTTTGATATCTCAACGACTTGATGTGTGTCGGGGTCTTCCCAACGCATGAGGACCGTGGCAATCCTGCCGCGTGCTTCTGGATACAACTTGACCTCATACAAAGCTGTGACGGAATGCCCCGCGCCAATCTCGCCTGCATCCACCGTGTTATCGCGGAATTCGTCATCGGCCACGGCACGGTTTTCGTACCCGACAAGGCGGTAACGCATCACGACCTGCGGATTGAAATCGACCTGCACTTTCGCGTCCAATGCGATGGTTTGCAGGGTGCCCGTGATTTCGTCAATGAACAATTTGCGGGCCTCGTCCACATCATCTACGTAGGCGTAGAAACCATCGCCGTTATCGGCGAGTTGTTCCATGAGGGTATCGTTGTAATTGTCCATGCCGAAGCCGATGGTGGTGAGCGTAATGCCTTCTTCCACGTAGTGACTGACTTCTCCGAGAATGGCATCGGGTCCGGTCAAGCCGACATTTGCCACGCCATCTGAACATAGGATCACCCGATTGATCCCATCGCGATTAAAGGCTTCCATGGCCATGCCGTAGCCGAGGCGCAGACCCGCCTCCGCGTTGGTGGCCCCTTCGGGTTGAAGACTGTAAATCGCGTCGAGAATCCGTCCAGAATCAGAACCAGGCGTCGGTTCGAGAACGACGCGGGCTTCTGATCCGTAGACGACAATGCTGACCGTGTCATTTCGATGCAATTGTTCGACGAGCAATTCCAGCGAACGTTTGACCAGGCCGAGGCGGTTGTCCATATCCATCGAACCAGAGACGTCGATCACGAAAGTCAGCGCGGCATCTTTGCGGTCTTCATCGGCCACTTCGTACCCTTGAATACCGATGCGCAGCATATCGTAGCGTTCGGTTTCGGTAAAAGGCGAGGGACCGCCATCAATGGAAATTCCAAAAGCCTGATGCGGCGGAGGCAATGCGTAGCCGTGATCAAAGTAATTGACGTATTCTTCCACACGCACAGAATCCTGGGGTGGAAGATTTCCATCCTGCAAATAATTACGCATGACAGTATACGAACCCGTATCCACATCCAACGCAAAGGTGGAAAGGTTGTCATCTTCGGTATCTATGGATGGATTGACGCCATAGTCTTCGAAGAACATGTCATATGGTTCGTTGTTCGATGGGGGTTGTTGCCCGTTCTGTTGTTGTTGCGGGCTGGAAGCAGGCGCTTCCGCGGCAGGTTCTTCCATTGCTGGTGCCTCGGTTGCAGCGGGCGACTCGTAGGAATAGTCTTGCGATGACGGGGCTTCGGTAGCCGCTGGCGCACCGCCGCCACAGGCGGACATAAACAGCAGCAACAGTAGAACACTAAAGCCGATGGCTTTGCGTAAGGGTTTCATTTTTCTTCTCCTATTTAGTTTTTTTATTTTTCAATACAGACAATAAAGAAGACCAGCAGGCGGCGTCCCGCTGTGCTTCAGAGATACCTATTAAGTCATAAGCCCTCCTTTCCATATAAGGCTGTCCCACCTCATCGCCAGTTTTGTGATATTGAATGGACGTATCGCCAAGGGGGAAAGTTCCCCCACCAAAACGACATGAGCCATTGTTGCATGAATCGAGTCCAAAAGTCAACTGATAGTTTTGATAGGAACCCAGGGAACAGGACACTAAAACTTGAAATCCATGTACAATAGCGCACGTTAAACTGACAGTTAAACCAGATGACAGTCACCCGCTTTGCGAATGTGACTGTCATCTTATTATGAACAGGATGAATTGAATGAATGATCTGAAACACTTCAAGGCACAGGCCATTATTTTCGACAAGGACGGTACGCTCATCGACTTTGACGCCATGTGGGGCGGATGGGTCGTCTATCTGGCGGAGCAGCTGCATCTCGTCAGCGGGCTGAATGTCCGCGAGCCTTTATGTCTCGCCATGGGCTACGATGACGATCACAAAAAAGTGCTGGCACATGGAAAACTGGCGGCCACCCCCATGTCACAGCTGTACCGCTTGACGGTCGAAGTAATGCAATCTCTCGGTCTAAGCGAAGCGGCAGCCGAAAAGGCGGTCGAAGCGGGCTGGTGCATTCCCGACCCTGTGATCCTCGCAAAACAATTCACAGACACGCGGGCGCTCTTCGGTCAACTGCATGGCAAGGGAATTCTGATCGGCATTGCCACCACCGATGACCGCGCTCCCACTCAGGCAATGATCGAGGCATTCGATATTGAAGAATATATATCAACCATGGTCTGTGCAGACGACGGAATCAAGGCAAAGCCTGCGCCTGATATGGTCTTGACCATTTGTGAAAGAATGAAGATCGATCCTACCCGGGTAATGGTTGTAGGAGACACCACAGCAGATTTGAAAATGGCGCGCTCTGCCGGGGCAGGCATGGTCGTAGGTGTGCTTTCAGGCGTCTCATCAGCAAGAGATCTGGTGGAGTTTGCAGACGTGCTGATCGAATCGGTGGATGAATTACACGCCTATGCACATGGATTCGCAGGAAATGAAAACCCACAAACTCAAAATGGTCTCAATCCAGATTTTGCCTTTTGAAATGCAGTAAACAGCAAATCGCTTCAGGTTTCCTGAAGCGATTTTTTCTACTTAACTTTTTCGAGCTCCCAAAAATCGCTACTGGCAAATGAAGTAACCTTCTCGTTCAGGTAATAAATACCTGTCATCGAATCCCCATCCTGAATGTGCCCGTAGTACCAGCCGCCCAAAGTATAGCCGCCGCCATTCAAAAATGTAGTTTCTGTCCATTTGATCCAGGTACCGCTCCGATCTCCATTTTTATAGTCTGGATGATTGCCCCATAGGGCCTGTTCCTCCGCATCGCCAAAATCAGTTACAAATTCCCCGCTGATCGCAGTCATTGCACCTCTGAAATTGTCCGTCCCCGTCCAAAGCATTTTGCCTGTGAATGTATTTCCCTTGAGCTTATCGAGAATGATGGTGATTCTCAGCTTGCCGATCCCAGCCTGAGCGTACGTGCCATTCCATTGCTGCGGAACGATGATGAGAGTTGGCGTTGGTAAAGGGATCGGCGTATCTGTCGGGATAGTTGTTGCCGTCGGGGCCAAAGTTGCAGTTGCAGGCGGGATCGTGGGTGGAATAACGGCGGTCGCAGTCGGCGCAGGCGCTGGAAACAACAAAGCACACGCCATGGTCAGGACACTTACAACCAGCATGCTGAATAAAACACGATTATTCATTTTTATCTTCCTCCAGTGAGTGGGTCATGATCAATATAGCACAAGCACATACCTATAAATAATGTCAAAAGTCATATCTTTTCATAAACCGATTAATTCGAGAACATTTCTCAACAATGAGTTGATAAAATACAAACATGTCAACACCCTGGTATCACAAAACAAGCATCTATCAAATCTACCCGCGTTCGTTTTACGATACAAACGGCGATGGGATCGGGGACTTAAAAGGCATTATCCAAAAACTGGATTACTTGCACGAACTGGGATTCGAAACGCTGTGGATCTCCCCGTTCTTTTCCTCGCCGCAAGCTGATACGGGTTACGACATCAGCAGCTACACTGACATCGCTCCCGAATACGGCAGCATGGACGATACTCAGCAACTCATCGAAGAAGTTCACCAACGCGGCATGAAAATCGTCTTTGACATGGTGATGAACCATACCTCCATTGAGCATCCGTGGTTCAAGGAATCGCGCTCTTCACAAGACAATCCCAAAGCAGATTGGTATATCTGGCGAGACAAGCCCAACAATTGGCAAAGCATGACGGGTGGTAATGGCTGGCATTACTCCGCCGAGCGCAGACAGTATTTCTGGTCGAGCTTCCTCCCCTTCCAGCCTGACCTAAACTATCGCAATCCCGAAGTCAAAAAGACCATGTTCGACACGGTCCGCTTTTGGCTAAACAAAGGCGTGGACGGTTTTCGACTGGATATTTTCAACGTCATCTACAAGGATGCGGAATTTCGGAACAATCCATTCTCGTTCAAACTTCTGCCCACTGAAGATGACCCCTCTGGATTCTTTCAAGAAGCAAAATACAACCTGAATCAGCCAGAGAGTTTCGAATTCGCGAAGGAACTCCGCAGTGTATGTGACGAATTCGGCGAAAAAATCCTGCTCGGCGAAGTGAGCGGAGACAGATCCATCATCCGCAAATTCCTTGGGAATGAGGTCAACAACGGGCTGGGGCTGGTCTTTGACTTTCGAAATGCTCAGCTTCCAATTCAGCGCGGATTATTTCCGCAAGTTGATCGAGCGCATCGAAGCGCATTTTCCCGACCCGTTCATGCCCGTGTACGTCTTCAGCAATCACGACAGACACCGAAGCATTCACAGGCTTGGAGATGATCTTCGCAAGGCAAAACTGCTAGCCATGTTGCAACTCACTGTCCGCGGTGTGCCGTGCATGTACTACGGCGAAGAGATCGGCATGACCGATTTAAAGCAGCCTTTCGGCTCCGCGCTTGACCCGATCCCCCACAAATTCAAACTCATTCCACGCTTTATCTTTGATTTACTTGGCTTGCTCATCAACCGCGACGAAGTCCGCACGCCGATGCAATGGGATGGGACAAAGAACGCAGGCTTCTCGTCTGCTGAAAAGACATGGCTGCCTGTGCATGGAAATTACCGTGAAATAAACGTGGAAAAAGAAAATCAGGACAAGGCTTCTTTATTGAACACCATTCGGGGCTTGATGAAGATCCGCAACCAGGAAACGTCTCTGCGAGAAGGTTCACAGGAAATATTGAACGGTCTGCCCAATGGGGTTCTGGGATACAAACGAAAAAGCGCAGATGAAAGCCTGATCATTCTGTTGAATTTCGATGGTCTTGAAAAAGAAATCCAAATTGAGTTCTCGGAATGTATCTTCACTTTATCAAGCAGAGATACAGCAAAAGAAAAAGCCATTCGCTTGAATGGCTTTGGCGGGGTCATATTGAGGGAATAAGACTGAAAACCCGATCCGCAATGATGAGGTGTAGAAAATGCCTAGGGCTGTGGATTCAGGTAATCGTCTAGTTTGAGGCGTTTGAAAAGGCGTTCGCGTACGTCGTCGGGCACGGTCTGTTCTTCGGGGGTGATATGCACAAGGTCAATTGTCCGCTTTGTTGTATTTAAAACGACTCGGCAGTTATCACAGCCCTCAAGGTGCTTTTCGATCTCTCTGCATAGGTCGGACGGCAATTCACCGTCAATGTATTCAGAAAGGGAGCCAAGCAAGGCTTTACAGTTGTCGTGGAGATGGTCAGTCATTTTTTTCCTTTCGAGGCATACGCTCGCCATAATACACCGATAACTGTTCACGAAGAGCCATACGGGCACGCAGCAAACGGGTCTTCACATTGGTTTCTGTCAGAGAAAGTATCTCTGCGGTTTCCTTGATCGAAACGCCTTCGATATCGCGCAGAACAAAGACGATCTTCAATTGCTCCGGCAGTCTTTGCAATGGCGGCATCGATTGCGCTTTTGCTCTCGCCAGCGAGTAATTCACTTTCAGGCAGGGCGCTCCAATCTGTGAATATCGCAGGGATGAGCCCGTCCTCTGAATCTTCGGCCTGCATATCTTCGATGCTGACAGGCTGTTTTTTGCGAAGCATCATCAAGGCTTCGTTGGAAGCGATGCGATACAGCCAGGTGGAAATGCTCGAGCGGCCCTCAAAAGAAGAGAGGTGCATAAGCGCATTCAAAAACGTATTTTGAAGAACATCCTCGGCATCCTGCGAATTGCCAAGCATCTTCAACCCCAGCCGATAGATCAGGGCGGAGTGAACATCCACCATGCGCGCAAACTCGGCACGGTCTCCCGCACGCAGGGCATCAATAGAAATCTCGGGTGTCGTTGTAATACTCATTGGATGAAGTTTATCCTGAAAAGTTGCACCGAAAGTATATCAAAGAATTGCATGCAACTTTTCGGCAAGCTGTGCATCCAAAGAGGGTAGTGAAACACCCAAACCATCCATTGGAGCAAAACATGGAAAAACTATTGAACGAACAGATCGTTGGACAGATTCGGCAGGCTTTTGCCGGGATCTCCAACCCAGTGCAGATCCTCTTCTTCGGGAGCAGGGAAAACTGCGAATATTGCGACGAAACAGAAAAGCTGGTCCGCGAGATCAGCGAAATAGACGAACGGGTGAACCTTTCCATTCATGACCTTAACGACGATGCGGCCTTGGCAACCCAATACAGGGTGGATAAAGCCCCAGTGATCGTCATTGCAGGCAGGGATGGGGATAAAGTCATCGACCTCGGAATCCAATTCTCAGGCATTCCTTCTGGATATGAATTCAGCACCCTGATCAACGATATTCTCTTCGCCTCCAAACGGGACTCCGGACTGGGCACGGCGACACGGGAATTTCTCAAATCCCTGACAAAGCCTCTGCATTTACAGGTCTTCGTCACCCCTACCTGACCGCATTGTCCGCGAGCCGTGTTGCTCGCACACCAGATCGCCATGGAAAACCCCGCCATGATCCACGCGGAGGCAGTCGATGCAATGGAATTTCCCGAATTGACACAGCGTTTCAGCGTACAGGGCGTACCCCAAACCGTGATCAACTCCGGGCAGGGAATCGTCGTTGGCGCGTATCCCGAACAACAATTGCTGGCAGAGATACAGTCAGCACTCAGTCATTAATTTTGAAAGCGACAGCCGCCTGAAAGGTAACTGTCGCTTTCAAATCTTTGCAGGCCAGATATGACAAACACAAACAAACATAAATATCCCAGAAAACGAAAAAAGAACACCACATCCACGCTCACGGGTGTTGGGCTGATCCTGTTTGGGATCGCCTTCTTTCTGTGGTTATTAGGCAGCGGTGGAAAGACAAGCCTGCCTGCCGCAGAGGAATTATCCATCGTACCTGCGGAAGTGAATTTCCCCGCGCCGCAACTTGCGCTGGAAAGTATCAATGGTGATACGCAATCGCTGGCTGATTATCAGGGCAGCATTGTCCTGGTCAACAATTGGGCTACGTGGTGCCCGCCCTGCAAGGCAGAGATGCCCATCCTGAAGCAATATCATGATACCCACTCCGCCGAAGGCTTCACGGTCATTGCCGTGGAGGCAGGTGATGCAAAAGATGCGGTCACCGAATTCGCAGACAGCCTTGGGCTGACCTTTCCCATCTGGCTCGACCCTGAGAGCGCATCGATCAACGCCATTCGCAACGGGAGTCTCCCCAACTCCTACGTGATCGACCGCACTGGCACCGTCCGCTATGCATGGACAGGCGAAGTCACCATGACCATGCTCGAAAAATACATCACACCGTTGATCGCGGATCATAACTAAAACAAGGGTCGGGATAAATCCACTTTCATCGATTTGAATAAACAACACAGAAACGAGTTTTGCACTCATTCCTGTGTTGTTTATTTTCAACAGGTTCCTCCTATTGGTCTAAAACGCACACTCCTCTTCTACAAAAATTCATTTTTCATTAATTAAGATCGGGGAATAAAATATGAAATACAAATTTCTAATTCAGAGTGGAATCCTGCTGGCGCTCCCCTTCATTATCGGACAAGCCTATGCACCCACCGTATGTTTTAATGGTACCAATGGTCATTGGGCTAAGGCCTTCGCCTGTCAGATGACATATAACGGCATGGTAGAATTGCAAGTTGCCAGACGGTCAGATATTTAATATAAAACCAGCCAGAAACAAAACACCAAGGAATACAATAGTTTTTTGGAGCAACAATGATCAAGCTTAGTTACAGTACATTTGGGCTAACCAACCTGAACTTTCTGGATTCGATCAAAGAAGTGGACAAGGCGCGGTATCCGGGCATCGAACTTTCCTTTCATCGAGATCAGTTCAATCCGTTTGATATTACCGACGAATATCTCGCAAAAGTCAAAAAGCAGCTCGACAGTCTGGATGTGAAAGCTGCCTGCGTATCAACCGCATCACATTTTTTCACCCCGTCCAGACCGCATGAACCTTCCCTGATGACACCCGATTTGGCAGGCAGGAAGCGCCGCATTGACCTCGTCCGTCGCGGGATTGATGTCGCTCGAAAGCTGGACGTTTCCCTCGTCACCTTTGGAAGCGGCTTCATCCGCGATGAGCATGTGAGCAATCCCTCAGTTAATCCGCGCGAACTTCTGGTGGATAGTATCCATCAATGCTTGAAAACTGTTAGAGATGACGAAGACATTACCCTATTGATCGAACCGGAACCGGGTATGTACATTGAGACACTGGAACAGGGCATGAGCCTTGTCAATGAAATCAATTCGCCGCGTTTCCAACTACATCTTGATCTGAATCACAATTATTGTTCGGAACAGAATTATCTCGAAACGCTGGGCAAGGCTGCCCCATACGCGAAATTCCTGCACGTCTCCGATTCACAGGAGGGCTACAACCTGAAACTGGTCAAAATGACGGACGATCTCAAGATGGATTTGAACTTCGCCAAATATCTTATCTACTTCCCCGAGTTTGCAGACTACCTGCTGGTTGACCCCGATCATCCTATTTATTTCCACGATGAAATCCCTGATGCAAAACAGAAGAAACGGATCGAGTCCATCTTGGGCGCGGTGAACATCTTCACGCCACCCGCCTTTGTAGACTATAACGGGTTGTATACAGGTCAATCCCCATTTGAGAGCGAAATATTCGTTTATCTCATCTCCGTGCCGGGGCTGACATACGATGTGCTGGAACGGGCAAGACCCATCATCATTTATTTAAGAAGTACAAAAAATAAAGACGGAAAATTGTTGATGGACAAAATGGTGGCAAATACCCTGACAGGCATTGTTCATTTTCATGAAATTCCCGGCGAAGGGACAATGGATTTTGCAGCCAGCTTCAAAGCGCTGACCGATAACGGCTTTTCCGGATATGCATCTGTTGAGTTGTATCACCATGTTCAGTCATGGGAAAAGGCGTTAAACGACAGTTACAGGCATTTGTCGCAATTTGTGTAAAACTGTGACAGTCGCTGAGTGGCTGTCACCAAGCTATTTATTCAGTTACAGGAGAAAGTTATGATAGACGTTATGCAACTCGGTTGGGAGGCCGATACAGTCGGGGAATTGGATCACCGCATTTTGAAAGCGCCGCACGTAAAACTGCGCTCATTTACCCAGGGACCAGCAGGCGATGTGGTATACGCAGTGGACCTGCGTATCAATCAACCCAATTCAATCTTCCTATCTACCACGGAAATGCATTCCTTCGAGCATTTTCTGTTGTGGGGTTTTCAAAAATATATGCCGCAGAATTTCATTTCCATCGGCCTGATGGGCTGTCAGACCGGCTTTTACCTCGTCCTATTTAATGAAGGCCATGCCAAAGCCATTTTCGACGTATACGAAAAAATTCTAAACGATATCCTGACTGCCAGAGAAGTACCATACGCCAACATCGCGCAGTGCGGCAATTACAAAAATCACAGCCTGGAGCTTGCCCAACAGCTTGCAAAAAGAGTGCTGGAAGCCAGGTCCAATTGGCAGCAGGTGGCATGAGACAGAATGGCTACAAGACACGTCACCTATCAACACACCATTGAATATGAGGTCATCAACACCTCACAACTATTCCATCCGCAGAATTGGGCGCTGCTATCGGCGGGGAGAATCGAAGATGCCCGCCGCTTTGTCGTAGTGGATAGCAATGTGGAAAAACATTATTCCGCCGAAATACGGAATTATTTTTCGCATCACCACATCGAGGCAAAGATCATCACTTTTCCCGGTGGCGAAGAGAACAAGACTGTTGAACATTTCTTGTCCATTCTGCGGGAGTTGGATTCCTTTCCCATCCACCGCAGGGATGAGCCGATCATTGCCATTGGTGGCGGCGTTCTCACCGATGCGGTCGGCTTTGTAGCCAGCAGTTACCGCCGCGGTGTTCCGCATATCAAAGTGCCGACAACCTTAATGGGATATGTTGACGCTTCGATAGGCATCAAGACCGGGATCAACTTCAATGGAAGCAAGAATCGGCTGGGAGCGTTTCATCCACCGCAGAAGGTTTTGCTGGATAAATCCCTGTTAAAGACTCTGCCCAAACGCCATATCCTGAACGGGGTATGCGAAATTATCAAGCTCGCCATCATCAAGGATGCTGGATTGTTTTGTCTGCTGGAAGAACAGGGAGCGCAAAGCGTTGAAGTCCATTTCCAAAATGAAGAAGGCGATGTGATCCTCGACCGCGCAATCAGCGGAATGCTGGAAGAATTACAGCCAAATTTATTCGAAGAAGATCTGGCGCGCAAAGTGGATTTCGGGCACACTTTTAGTTATGGACTGGAAACCCGCCACGAGGCACATCTGTTCCACGGCGAGGCGGTCTTGCTCGATATTGTCATCTCCACACTGATTGCCAATGCGCGGGACTTGTTGTGCGATGAAGAAACCAGCCGCATCTTCCGCCTGATCAATGATTTGGGAATCGAACTGAACGCCTCGATCCTCGACCCGAGCCTGCTCTGGCAATCTCTGACGGAGCGCACCTACCACCGCAACGGGTTGCAGCGCGTCCCCATGCCGCATGGCATTGGAGAATGTATTTTTGTAAACGATATAAACGCGGACGAGATCGAATCCGCTGTCAAAAATTTGGAAGATTGGATTGCTGTGAAATATGACCACATTTGAAAATGCCGACAACAAAGAAATAGACAAGTTCGACAGGGTATCCCAAATCTGGTGGGATCCCAAAGGCGAGATGGGCACCCTCCATACCATCAACCCGCTGCGCACAAACTTCATTATGGAAAAGCTCAACACACCGAACCCCAAAATATTGGACGTGGGTTGCGGAGGCGGAATCCTCTCCGAGGCGTTGGCAAAAGCCGGGGCACAGGTAACAGGCCTGGACTTGTCCGAAGCGTCTCTTCAAGTCGCCCGCCAGCACGCGCAACAGCAGGGACTGAACATCGAATATCGCTATGAAAGAGTCGAAGACCTTGCGCAAAAAGAGGCCGGGACGTACGACGTGGTGGTATGCATGGAAATGCTTGAACATGTGCCGGAGCCGAGCAAGGTAATTGCGGCATGTTCACAGGCGCTAAAGCCAGGCGGTCTTGCCTTCTTCTCCACCATCAACCGCACACCGAAAGGTTTCCTGTTTGCCATTGTAGGCGGCGAATATATTTTGCGCCTTTTACCGCGCGGCACTCACACATATTCAAAACTCATTCGCCCAATCGAGCTGAAAAATTGGAACCGCGAAGCCGGGTTGGAATTTGTACGCCTCGCCAGCCTGATGTACAACCCCTTCACCCGCAAGTTCAAAGTTGCCGCAGATAAAGAGGATGTAAATTACATGGCACACTTTACCAAAATAAATTGACCCGCATGGAGCTACGAGTATGAAACGTTTCTTCGCACTATCTCGAACCACACACGGAGTATTGGACCTGGCCATGCCCGGTTTCGTCGCTTTGCTATGGCTGGGAGATTTTCCCCAATGGCAGGTTATTTTAGTTTCACTGATCACTGCCTTTGCTGCCTATACAGCAATCTATGCCCTCAATGATCTCGTCGGCATTGCTATGGACAAGGAGAAATTCGTCGGCGGCATCAACGCCGGCTATTCCGTTGAGTCGTCTGATATGCGCTACCCGTTGGCACAGAACATACTCCCCTACCGCAGCGGCTTGCTTTGGTTTTTCGGCTGGTTCGCATTGGCGCTCATGGGTTCTTACACACTTAACCCTGCAATCGTTGTCATCTTAATCGCCGCCGCCATTTTAGAAGTAATTTACTGCCTGCTGCTCAAAGTCACCTATTTGCGGACCTTCGTCAGCGGGTTGGTCAAATCCAGCGGGCCAATCGCCGCTATTTACGTCGTGGATCCGCATCCATCGCTTCAACCTGTTCTGCTGATTCTCGCATGGGTTTTCTTTTGGGAAATCGGCGGACAAAACGTCCCAGCCGACTGGAACGATACGGTGGAAGATCAGCGCGTCAACGCCAAAACCATTCCCCTACAATTGGGGACACAAAAAGCGGGATTGATCGTCCTACTCACACTGGGAATGACGATCATAATCAGCATGTTCCTGCCGCTCGTTTCGCCCCTCAATTTAGGCTGGCCATATCGGCTTGCCAGCGCACTGGCAGGAGGCTATCTGCTCTTCAAAGCAGGATATGAACTCTACAAAAACCAGGAAGGCCGCCTCGCCGCAAAGTTATTTGATAATGCCAGTTATTACCCAATGGCACAATTGGTGATCATCGCCATCTCTGTACTTTTGAATTAAAACAAAAATGGGACACAGTATCGCTGTGTCCCATTTTTTCTACTTCAATTTCTCTTCCACTACTTTTGCCAATTTACTCAAAGCATCGTTGATATCTGCTGTAAGGCTGCCCTGTGCCAAATTGGGACGCCCGCCGCCTTTGCCGCCGATGCCGGTGATGAGATCGCCAGCCTTGAGTCCGCGCTTGACGAGGTCTTCGGTCACCACCGCGATGACAGTTGCTCCTGTTACGAGGACAGCCGCTCCCGCTTTGGGATATTTCTCGCGGAACTTGTCGGCCAGCATACGCAGGGTATCCACGTTCGAGTCAGGGATTTCAACCGCGAGAACGTTTGCATCTTTGACGGTTTGAACGTTGGCAAGTTGAACGTTGAAAGTTGAAAGCGCAGACTGTGCGCGGAGTTTGGCAAGTTCCTTCTTCAGTTCGGCAATTTCATCCTTGTCCACTTTCTACTTTTGCAGGCACTTCATCTACACTGGATTTCAAGAGAGCCGTTTTGCTTCAAGGTCTTGAAGCGCTTGTTGATGAGTTCGTACGCGCCGCGCCCAGTAACCGCTTCAATGCGGCGAATACCAGCCGCAGCCGAACCTTCGCTGACGATGATGAATGCGCCGATGTCTGATGTGCGGTCGATGTGCGTACCGCCGCAGAGTTCGTAGGAGTATTTGGCTTCTACGTTTTCTGCAAGCAAAGCGTCCGAGTCCAGAATGGAAACGGTGCGGACTGTCTCACCATATTTCTCGCCGAAGAGCGCCATCGCGCCTTCCTTCTTGGCTTCATCGAGAGACTTGGTCACTTTGACCACGGGCATATCTGCCGCAATCGCTTCGTTGACCATTTTCTCGACGCGTTCAATTTGTTCGGGGGTCATGCCGTCGGGTTGGGTGAAGTCGAAGCGCAGGTATTTGGGTGAGACAAGTGAGCCTGCCTGACGGGCATGGTCGCCGAGAATTTCATGCAATGCCTTGTGAAGCAAATGTGTGGCAGTGTGATTGCGCATGATGTTATGGCGGCGGACGGTGTCCACTTCAGCGACAACTTTATCACCCACTTTCGGCAGACCAGAGATGACCTGCCCAATGTGGGCAATGACACCAGCCGCAGCACGGCGGACGGAAGTCACTTCTATTTCCCAGTCATTACCGCGAATGTAGCCTTCGTCATTGACCTGACCACCAGACTCAATGTAGAAACCAGTCTTGGGCAGGATGACTTCAACGACATCATCGAGGGAAGCAGAGGAAACTGATTCGCCGTTGACTACCAGAGCGAGGACTTCACCTTCCACGCGTGGACTGTTGTATGGGTCATATTCAACGCCAGCGGCGCCGAGTTTCTTTTTGGCTTGCAAGTCTTTCAGGATGTTGGCGAAGTATTCAGAATCTTCGCCGCCGAGTTTACCCATGGCTTTGCCGCCGCCAGAGGCTTTGGCGTGGACTTCTTTTGCAGTAGTGAAACCTGCTTCGTCAATGTCGAGGCCCTGTTCGCGGGCGATGTCACGGCTGATTTCGAAGGGCAAGCCGTAGGTAGCATACAGGTCGAAGGCGATGTGTCCATCGAGCGAGGTTTTATTTGATGCGCGAATGTCATCGAGGTGATTCTGCAAGTGAGCAGTACCAGCTTCAACGGTACGAGCGAAGCGGACTTCCTCTCGAGTCAGGTTATCTAAAATGGTCGCCTTGTTCTTTTCGAGTTCGGGATAAAAATCGCCGTATTCCGCAATAACGGCTTCGGCAACTTTGGCGAGGAAAGGTTCATTCAAACCGATCTTGGTGCCAAAGCGCGCGCCGCGGCGGATGATCATGCGGGTGACGTAGTTGCGCCCCGCGTTGCCAGGGACGACGCCGTCGGCGATGAGGAATGCGGCAGAGCGGACGTGGTCGCAGATGACGCGGTAGGGCGTGAAGTCGGCGAGCATTTCCTTTTCGGTGTGACCCGTGAGCGAGCGCAGAACGTCGAGCGAGCCAGTGAAGAGGTCGGTCTTGTAGTTGGAGTCGACGCCTTGCAAAACGGAGACGATGCGCTCGAAGCCCATGCCCGTGTCAACGTGCTTGGCGGGCAATGGTTCGAGGCGGCCATCTTCGAAGAGATTGTATTGAATGAAAACGTTGTTCCACAGTTCGAGGAAGCGCGTGCATTCGCCGTTCACGCCGCAGACGTGGTCTGTGCCGCGCAGGTTGTCGCGCTCTTCGCCGAGGTCAATGTGGATTTCGGAGCACGGTCCGCAGGGACCGAACTCAGCCATTTGCCAGAAGTTTTCCTTGCGCCCAAAGAAGAGGACATGCGAAGGGTCGAAGCCGGGCTGCGCCTTCCAAATGTCGGCAGCTTCATCATCCTGCGGGACGTTGCCTTTGTCATCTCTGAAGCAGGTGGCATAGAGTTTATCTTTGGGAAGTCCCCACACTTCGGTGAGCAATTGCCACGACCATGCAATGGCTTCCTTTTTGTAGTAATCGCCAAACGACCAGTTGCCGAGCATTTCAAAGAAGGTGTGATGCGTGTCGTCACGGCCCACGTCTTCGAGGTCGTTGTGCTTGCCTGCCACGCGCATACATTTTTGCGAGTCGACGGCGCGTTTGTAGGGTTTTGTGTCCGTGCCGATGAATACATCTTTGAACTGCACCATGCCCGAGTTTGTGAAGAGAAGCGTAGCATCTCCACCCGGGACGAGTGACATGGACGGCACGGCGGTATGTCCGTGCTCGACGAAGAAGTCGATGAAGTCCTGGCGGATCTGGTTGCCTGTTAGTTTTTTGCTCATGAGTAGCTCCGAAAGTTTGAAATGGCTGGCGAATTATACCAAGTGATGAATTTGGGAACGCCAGCAAATAAAAAGTCCCGAACCTGTGGGTTCGGGACTTTGAAATTCTTCATTCAGTCTCAAGCCGTGACAGGTTTCCAGAATGCGCATGTAGCGGCGGCGGCTTGAGTTGCTGTGGTTTGCTTGAGGTTTTGTTTCATGGCTGGGATTATACAGGCCACATTGAATTTTGGGGAGGGAGGAAATTCTGACAGATACGGTTGTCTACAGTTTTTACTTATGAGTATCTCGAGATATTTTTGATTAACAAGTAGTTCGAAAGGTATGAACTAGGGAAAATTTCACGGGTATAAGCACTAATTCGCTCATGTTTATCAAATATTTCAACCTATTGAAATCAGGAATCAAACTAAGTATAGTGATTGTGAGAAACACCACATTAGAATTTTAATTTGGATTTTCCAAATGCTATCAAGAGGAGTTGTGTCAAAAGAAAGGAAATACCATGAAAGCTCTCTTACAATCATTATGTTGGATTCTCATATCCATGATTGCTCTAGTATCCTGTGGTGAGGCGCAAACTACAGAAATACCAGTCACAGATGTACCAACAAGTAAGCCACCCAGCACGCCAACCAAAATACCAACAGCTACTCCAATACCATTCACCCCAACCCCGGAACTTACAATTGGTTCAACCATGACAGGCGAGGACGGCATGACGTTGGTCTATGTGCCCGCCGGAGAATTCACAATGGGCCGCGAGGCTGTCTTTGACTGGGAAAAAAATCTCATTCACACAGTTTATCTTGAAGCATTCTGGATGGACCAGACTGAAATAACCAATAAATTCTATGCAGCCTGCGTGGATGCAGGGGGGTGTGAACCGCCATCGGATGCCAGCGCTTTGATGCGCACAGAATATTTCCAAAATCCTGAATATGATGACTACCCTGTCATTTACATTTCCTGGTATCAAGCGAAAGCTTACTGCGAATGGACGGGTCGCCGCCTGCCCACTGAGGCAGAATGGGAAAAAGCTGCTCGTGGAACAGACGCGCGTATCTACCCATGGGGGAACAATGACCCAACCCCCGATATGTTGAATTTCCCAAAAAATGCGGAAGATGCGTTCAAGAATCCCACATCTAAAGTCGGCAGCGCTTTGGCGACGTTAGTCCTTACGGTGTACTGGATATGGCAGCAAATGTTTCAGAATGGGTTTCGAGTCTGGAAATGGAACTACCCTATAAGGCCAATGACGGCCGCGAGGACCTGTCCGCCAGCGGCGCACGCGGTCTTCGAGGAAACAATAACTTTATATTGGACATTGACTTTCTCCCTTCCGCGATCCGCGGATTCCAAGATCCTGAATACTCCGAAGATTTCAGTGTCGGTTTCCGCTGTGCCATCACGCAATAATTTTATTGACGAAAAACTAATAGAATTCGTTTTTTACATACTCCCAGAAAATATTCTGGGCTAATCTCCTCGTAGATGTGTATGGAAATGGAGGCGAATGAACAACGTCCTTATCGCCTTAGATATTTTCGCCTCCACATTAAAAGTCGAATATTGAATATAGATAGGCAACACAACGCGTTTATACAAATTGGCATTACGGTATACTCTCGCTCATGAATTGGACATCCCTCCCCGGCACCCTCATGCGCGGACATCAAGTGGCCTCGCGTCCGTCCAAAGATTATCCGTACAGTTCATTGGAAAAACAGAAACCGTACTTCAAATCGCTCGGGCTTGACCTCTCTCCTTATTTCAACGGCACGTTGAACATTTCCATCGCACCGTTAGAATTCGAGATGACCAAACCTGAGTTCACCTTTCCCCTCGTCGAGTGGACCGACCTGCACCCACCCGAAACATTTTCATTCTCACGTTGCAAGGTCAGGTTTCAGGGAAAGGGATATGCGGGCTGGGTGTATTATCCGCACCCCGAAACCAAGAAGACCCATTTTCAAAATCCATCGCTGATTGAGGTCATCACTTATGAGATCGAAGGCATCCAATATGGCGATGTAATCGACATCGAAGTCAACCCGCAGGAAATTACGATTAAAGGATATACTCCCGCACCATGACCGTACAAAAGCCCAATCTAGATCCGCTCATCTCCGCACCAGACAGCAACGAATATTTCAATTCCATCAGCCATCTCATCGGCGCGATCCTTTCCATTTCCGCGCTGACCGTGCTCGTCTCACTGGCGGCCATCGCGGACAAACCCATCCACGTGGTGGGGTTCGCCATTTACGGCGTCAGCCTATTCCTCTCGTTTCTATTTAGCTGTCTGCTGCATTTCTTTCTGCTTTTCGGAAAATACCTGCGCATCTTCGGCATCCTCGACCATAACGCCATCTACATCCTCATTGCAGGCACATATACCCCTTTCTGCCTGACCATTTTCAGCGGTGTCACAGGCTGGGCGCTGTTCGGAATCATCTGGAGCCTAGCGGTTTTCTTCATCACCCTCAAATCCATCTTCTTCGCAAAGATCTCCGTGCTGATGTCGAACATCAGTTTCCTGCTCATGGGTTGGATCATCGTCTTCCTCATCGGCCCCATTTACAACCAACTCGGCATGGGGGCCATCTCCCTGCTCATCACAGGCGGGCTTTTCTACACAGTCGGCGCACTGATCTTTGCCAACGGAAAACCGAATCCATTCCCGCCGTATTTCGGCAATCATGAGATCTGGCATCTGTGTGTGCTGGCGGGCAATGCGACCTTCTTCTTCGTTATGCTGTTTTACGTTCTGCCCTTCCCTGCAGGGTAAATACAAAAAGCATTGAATCCGCCTCCTGAGCGTGCTATAGTATTTTTAAAAGGAGGCAGCCATGACTTTCGCCTATGTTGATCCAAGGGAACGCGAGACCATCCGCGCCCATCAGGGAGAGGACGTTTGGGTATTGCTGAATCATGTCAAGGCCGATAAATGCGGGGAATATGTTCATTTTCTGCATGAGATCCTCAAGCCTGCCCTTGCCCACATCCACCCAGAAACGTATAACAAGGTACGCGTTTTACATCCAAGCCTGCCGAACAAGGATGGGACCTATACCTACATCTTTCTCATGGACCCCGTCGTTGCAGACGGCATCTATAACATCGAAGAAATCCTGCATTCATTCTACAGGCCCGAACTGGCCGATGAATACATGAAGATCTGGAATGACTCCCTCGCCTCCCCGCAGGTCGAATACGACATGATCCAATCACCGTGGTAGGCATAATTTTTATACTCGTGTAATCTAAAACAAGTACGCGAAAACAGAGCGGAGCCATTCCATGGAAATCCGCTCTGTTTATTTGTATTTCGAGATCAGGCAATCGGCTCCAAAACCTCTTCGACGATCCTGAAAACAACGTCGTGTTCGTGAACGGGCTCGATGACCTTGAGCGCTACGTGATCCCCTGGCTTCACCCAAACCACCGAATGATGTTCGATCTGCATGGATGAAACCCGCTGGATCAAATCTGTGCTGTGCCCGACAATGTGAATCTTGTCCCCAATTTTCAGATTTTCATTGAGCGCCAAAACCGCAACGCTGAGATGATCAAAGTAATGAGTTACTCTTCCAACTGCAATTTCCATAACTCGACTCCTTTCTGAGGGACATCTTTTACAACCTTACTGTAGCGCGATTCAGAACCCATTTCAAGCCTGATGCGGATATCACCCCGCTTCGCCCCTAACCGAAACCTGCCAGCCCACAACCAGCATTCCCAGCGCCGACAGTTAAAGGCACAGCGTAGTACAATCGCGCCAATTTACCAATTCAAAAGGAGAGATTCCACATGTACACAACCGACATGTACGAAGGCGTGCTGGCTGAAACCGTCACGATGACAGGTGCGAACGGCGACCAGATCAACGCATATCTTGCAAAACCGCTTGGCAAAGGCCCCTTCCCTGCGATGGTGCTGGTGCACCACATGCCAGGCTGGGATCAGTGGTATCGCGAAGCCACCTTCAAGTTTGCCCATCACGGTTACGTAACCATCTCCCCGAATCTATACTTCCGCTCGGGACACGGAACTCCCGAAGATGTCGCAGCAAAAGTCCGCGCAGATGGAGGCGTGCCCGATGATCAAGTCATCGGCGATCTCACAGGCGCAATGGAACACCTCCGCGGGCTGGCAGATGTCAACGGAAAGGTCGGCATCTTCGGCACCTGCTCTGGCGGACGTCACGCCTACCTCGCCGCCTGCCGCAAAAAAGGCTTTGACGCAATTGTCGATTGCTGGGGCGGACGTGTGGTGATGACCCCCGATCAACTCAATGCAAACTTCCCTGTCTCCCCACTCGATTACACCAAAGACCTGTCCTGCCCGATCCTCGGGTTATTCGGCGAAGATGATTCCAGCCCCACACCCGAACAAGTGAATATCCACGAAGCCGAGTTGAAAAAGCACGGCAAGAATTACGAATTCCACATGTACCCGAATGCAGGTCATGGATTCTTTTATTACGACCGTCCCAACTACCGCCAGGAACAAGCCGTGGATGGCTGGAAGAAGACTTTGCCTTTCTCGAAAAGCATCTGGCGTAAAAATATTTACGTTCAATCCCCATGCTCACCGCCGTCCTCGGCGGCGGGGACGCCGCCTTGAGCTACAGGTTGTGAAATTGTTATCAACCAACTACTTAATCGAAGTTGCCGCTTCGCAAAATTTGCACAAACTTTAACGCAAAGGCGCAGAGGCGCAAAGAAAAAAATAAATCTTGGCGTCTTAGCGACTTTGCGATAAAAGCCTAAATTAGAAACTTGAGTCACTTAAAGACAAAAAGGAATCTCAATCATGTGTACAATGATCGTTGAAAAAGTAAAAATTGACGGAAGTGGAAAAGGCACCCAAGGCTGGTTCCCTCTGCAACAAGCAAATGTATCCTACGACCATCCCTTCGATGCTCCCTACGAACACGCCCTGAACATTGACTTCGTCAATGAAGCCCAAGGCCCTTCCGCCCGTGTCGCCGTGGAGTTGAGCGAATCCGCGGCGCGCGAATTGGTCCGCACCATTCTGGCTGTGCTTGATCAGGCCGAGAGCGGCGGGCATCTGGCTAAATAATCAATATAAACACCCTGAAGAAGGGCCAATCATTCGCCGGGCCGCGGGCCTAACTTGCTTTTCCAATTTTTTTCCTGTATAGTGAAAATAAAAAATGGAAGTGCAAAATGAGCGCAACGATACCCGAAAGACTGATTGCGGACCATGCGGCGACTGATTGTCCCGGCCAACTACGTCAGAATGTCACAAAGCATCTGACTTATCACATCGCAGCTTCCATCATCTCTGAATGTGACTTCCCGCTAATCGAATCGATCCCAAAACCATATGCGCCACCCTTCAATAGTCTGGGCCACTATATATTATTCGACTACAAACTTTTGGTAAAGATCATCTGGCAGGTGATCGGGGAAATAAAATCGTCATCATATAAAGTTCACAAAAGTATTTTGCAAAAAAGTACAGCTTTCGGAGCATTGACTGCCATCTTTGTATTTCTCCTCCTTGGTTGGACAACCCAGCTTGGCATTTTAGCCCTCTTCATGGGCGGCCTGGCATTTCTCACATACATATCGTATGGAAATTTAAAGATACTCCCGAAAAATGTGTCAGATATCCGCGCGAGGGCAATTGCCCAGCTGGTTGCAGGGAATTGGACCGCAAAACCAGACCCGAATATTGACCGCAAGATCGAGAACGAATTCAAGTTAAAAGAAATAGGAGATGGAAGCATAGGAGGGAAGAAAATCCCAATCGTAGTGATTACAAACAGCCTGCATCCTTTTCCAGGATACGGGCGGCTCCAGGCACAGAACTTGTTCGTCTGCAGACCAAAAGAACAAACAACACCTGGCGGTTCGATCCATGAGATCATCGAAAAAGTTCAGGAAAACATTCACAGAAAGATCGCGGAATTCCCGCTAAAAGAAGTGTATTGTGGCAATCTGATTGCCATCCATGGAGACAGCCTATCCATGGATAGCGCATGGTTAAATAAGGACAAGTCTCCGCACCTTTGGGCAGATATGCATACCCTGAAAAACCTGAACTCAATAGACAGCAGAGCTTCGGCGCGCTGGTATTTTGTCATTCAATCGTTTTTTCCTGAACACGATACCGTGGCAACATTCTTTGTACGGCCGTTTATGGCGGGTAATTCGATGTCCTGCCAGGTCGCATTAACGACAATCGGGCCGTTGGTATACAGAAACGACTATTTTCAGGAAAGACTGCTCCAGCACCGCAGGGAGCAGAAAGACGCACCTATTGGTGCCACAATACAATCCTCATCTTTTTTGGAGGTTCAAAGTTCAGCGCAAAAAACAAGCATACTAAAACAAAACATCAAGCAATCAAGCAAAAAATTCCAATCGAACAATATGAATTATGGGGAGCTCAAAAAGCTCGACCCAATCGAAACAGAAGACGAGCAGAAAAAGTTCGCAAAGGAACTAAAGGAGTTAATGGAAGTAACCACAGTATGGCCAGGAAGATTAACTTCTCTCGGAAATTGGCGGGAGGATTATTCACTGACCTTCACCAACGATTTCTTTGGCAGTACAGAGGCGCTTGCTTCGATCAAAACGCTCTACCAGCAGATCAGCAGAACTATTCTCGACACGTTCGATTCGATGGGATTTGACATTACCGACTATCGAGACCGCGAAGGAAAATACTCAATCAACGCCGAAAAAATCGACCGCCTGATCATAGGACAGGAAATAAAGATTTTACAGACCGCAGACGGGCCTGCTTCCAGCTAAGACTCAAAAGAACAGCATCTCCTGAAAGGAAGCCATGAAAGTCAATATAAATGCAAAATCCGTCAATCAGATGGTTAACGCCGAAACCGTCAACATTGACCAACGAAGCGGAGAATCAGAATCCCCGCCATCAAATGAAGTTGCTTCGGGCGGCATCTTCATTTCCTATCGCAGAAAAGACAGCGCCGATGTGGTCGGGCGCATTTATGACCAACTTGTAAAACATTTTGGGGCACAATACGTTTTCAAAGACGTGTATTCAATTCCGCTGGGTTCTGATTTTGGAAAATATATTATCGAAGCAATCGGCAAATCTGGCGCCCTGCTTGCCGTGATCGGGGAAAAATGGCTGGAGATGAACGATGCAGGAAAAACACGGCTCGATGAACCCAATGATTTTGTACGAATCGAAATCGAATCGGCGCTGGCTGGTGAAATCCCCGTCATTCCATTGTTGGTACGTGGAGCAGCAATGCCGTCAAAAGAAAAATTGCCGCCAAGCCTTGAAAAATTAAGCGGCAAAAATGGGATCCAGATTCGGTCTGACCCCGATTTTCATATTGATATGAAGCGCTTGATTACGAGTTTGGAAAAATATATCATCCCACATTGAAAGTTTTTTATTCCAACCGAATCATCTTTTTCTCCAACGCCATTGTCACGGCGGCGGTTCTGTCGGTGACGTTAAGTTTGTTGAAAATATGCACGAAATGAGATTTGACCGTCGCTTCGGTGATATGCAGTTTGGCAGCGATCTCCTTATTGGAGTCTCCGCGCGCGGCGAGGGAAAGCACTTCGATCTCGCGTCCGCTCAAAGATTTTTCGAGCGGATGAGTCAAACGGCGGGTCAATTTTGCGGCGACGCTTGGGGCAAGAGTCACTTCACCACGGGCCGCAGAGCGGATCGAACGGAACAATTCCTCGGGCGGCGCATCTTTCAAAAGATAACCCGTTGCGCCTGCATCAAGTGCGCGCAGAATATCCACATCAGTGTCATAGGTAGTGAGCACCAAAATACGAATCGACGGATTCGAGGCATGGATCTGTGCAATCGCGGTCACGCCGTCCAGCACGGGCATTTGCAGATCCATCAGGATCACATCGGGCTGGAATTTTACAGAAGATTCAACAGCGGCGAATCCATCGTCGGCTTCAGCGAACAGTTCAAAGTCAGGTTGTGAAGCGAGGATGGCTTTGAGTCCACTGCGCACAACGGGGTGATCATCTGCAATGAGCAATCGAATCGTCATTCATCCTCCACAGGTAGCGAAACCGCAATGGCCGTGCCATCGCCGCTTTCAATCGTCAACGTACCGAGCAATTCCTCTACACGCTCACGCATGGTCTTCAGGCCAAAACCGCGATGATTCTTTTCTTCGAAACCGATTCCATCATCCACAATATCCAACGCAACAAGATCAGCCATGTAGGAAAGCGTGATGTCTACGCGGCGGGCGCTGGCGTGCTTCTTGACATTGTTCAACGCCTCTTGTGTGACGCGCAAAAGGGCAGCGTCTCTTTCTGGACCGAGGGGCTTGGGTGCGCCAGTAATGGCAGTATTCACGCGGACAGAGTTTTCCGCCGACCAGCGCGCCGCAAATTCCTCAATGGATTCAACCAAAGTGGAATGTTCGAGTTGCTCGGGTCGCATGGCCCACACGATGCGCCGCGCCTCATCAAGGCCATCACGCGCAGTCTGCTCGGCCTGTTGAATATGAGGCGTCGCAGATTCAGAGCCGCCAAGTTTCGCGGCGGTGAGATGCACGATGATACTGGTAAAGTCCTGCGCGAGCGTATCGTGAATTTCCCGTGCCAGGCGTTGACGTTCTGCAAGGATGCCAGCCTCCCTTTCCACTTTCAAAAGGCTTGCGCGAGTTTGGGATAGTTCATTGATCAAGCGTTGACGGTCACTGCTTTGGACGATCAACGAATTGATAAAGGTGCCGATCGTAATTGCGCCGCCAAGAATCAACCCAGTTACTGTGACAATCGTTGGCAGCGATTCGCTGTCGATGTTGAAAATGGCGATGAAAGCAACCAGCAGACCCAGAGTGAGCACAGAAGCGCTGGAGATCGCCCAACGGATCGGCATTCGTGTGAACAAGATCGGGTAGTACATCGCCCCCAGCATCATCGCTGTTGGATTCAAAAAGATAAGCCCACCCAAAAGAATCCAACCGACAATCTGATATGCCAAAGTACGCGGAGGATTCTTGATCCAAAGTGCATTACGATTAAAGATGAGCGGAAAGTACCAAACTGCGATCATGCTTGTCAGCCCAAAGAACCACTGAAATGAAGTATGCCCCAAATCGTTGACAACAAAAATGACCGCCTGGAGAATCAACACACCGTAGGAGATGGCATGGAATATCCAATCCCAGCGATCCCACACATGCGGATTTCCGATTTCCGATTTCTTCGTCATAATTAAAAGTATAACCGCTCACCAAAAAGCGGGCGGGGTTGCGCGAGGTATTTATCTGGTTGCACCAGCATCACGCAGCATTTGTTCAATATCTTCGTGTCCCTGGGCAATGGCGGTGTTCAATGCGGTACCACCGCCCGACCCGACAACGGTCAATTCTGCATCGTACTCGATCAAAACCTTGACCACATCCACATGCCCGTAATAGGTAGCCCAATTCAAAGCAGGGTCGCCAAATTGGTCACGCTGATTAATGTCAGCGCCGTGCTCCAGCAAATATTTCACAGCTTCTGTTTTTCCATTTTGCGCGGCTTCAATCAGCGCGGTCGTGCCATATTGGTTTTTGTTGTACATGGCAATCTCTGCACCATGCTCCAGCAGCAAAGCGATGATTTCCGTATCGCCTTCGTAAGAGGCCAGTGCCAAAGGTGTAAGCTGCCTGAAAGACTGGATGTCGTTCACCGCCACTCCCAATTCAAGCAGGCGATTTACCTCCTCTGCATTATGGTCGCGAATGGCTTTGGTTAATTCCCTCAGCAGCGCCTCTTGATCAGAGGATAAGGAAGGCGGCACTGTGGGCGTAACTGAGGCGGTGGGCGGCACTGTGGGCGCCGCAACCGGGTGGCGGCTGCGCACGCCGACAATACAGCAAAGATGAAAAGGGATGTCAGAAGACCTAATTTTCTTTTTACAGATTTTGTTTTAAGTAAAAGCATCATAGAGTCTCTCAATTGGTGCAGGCATCAGATAGTTATTGCTTCTTCGGCGTCGGCCAGAATCCCCAGGTGATCGCCGACAGAATCATGAATGCTATCCCCCAAAAGGTCGCAATATTATTTTCAAGAATCCTGAACGGTGAGGCAAAGAAGAAAATAGCTCCAATGGCGGCAAGATACATGGCGACAGTAATTTTGTACATTTTATTTACTCCTTGATATTGTTTATTTCGCTGAATCCTTTTGGATCAGCGCAGATCACTCGAAATAGATGGACGGGCCGAAGAAAACGGCGTATGCCAGAACAAAAAGAACGCTTGCAAATATCCACATCCAACTTCGCGGCATGGACAGGGCGGCATCCCCTGTATTCTTTTTGCGGTCGAGCAGTTGCATCATCCATGCCAGGCCCGAGGTGCCGCCCATGCTGGACGCAACAGATGAGACCAACACGATGATGAGTCCATACGGGTTTAGCAAGCCGACCAGTACAGCAGTCACTCCACCAGTTAGATAAGAAACAAGCGAGATCATCTGTGCGCGATTAACACGTTCCATGCCTTCGCCGCCAATGAATGCATCCATTTTCTGAATGGAGACGTAGACCACCCAGTAATAACTGGCAAGCCCAAGAATGGCCAGGCTTGTGCGGTAAACCCACTCTGGCTGCGCCTGATAAAAAACATCATACTGTTCTGTACCAAGGTCTCCAATTCCAGCGATGCCAGAGAAAAGCATGTACCCAGCCGCAACCATGAGGTTTATCGTTGCAAAATGCCAATGGAAAAATTTGAGCGGCGGATTCGATTTTGAAGTGCGGTCAAAAAGGGTCATGCCGATGAGTCCCGTAAACAGGCTTACCAACGGACCCGCAAGAGCCACGAGACGATTTCCCACAGTCGAGAGGGATTCGTAATCACATTCCACATAGAACGCGCCGAGCGCTTTTACAGTACCACCAAGCGCAACGCATGCCAACGCATGTCCCGCGTGTTCATGTACGGCGGTGGCAAGCATAAAGGAAAAAGCTGAAATGGCAATCAGGGTCAGAAAATCAAATTTTGTTTTAGGCATAAAGTCTCCGTAAGCCAGATGAGAATGATGAAAGTATAGGCAGGCTGCTACGATCGGTCATCTCTCTGTAGATGGATTTTCCCATCCATCTTTCGATGGATACTACGCTTTGCTATAATGGCGCATCGCAAATCAATAATGGAGAAAACATGGAACTCAAAGACACTGTCCTCAAACGCCGCATGGTCCGCAATTTTGCAGATAAACCTGTATCGCCTGAGATCATCGAGCGCATTCTCGAACTCACACGCCACGCACCGAGCGCAGGCTTCACACAGGGACAATCCTTCATCGTGGTCACCCAGCCTGAAATGAGAAAAGCCATCGCCGACACCTGCGAGGAGAGCGAATACGTCAAAAGCGGATTCGACCCATTCATCTCGAAAGCGCCTGTGCTGTTGATTCCCTGTACAAGTGAGCTGGCGTATCACCGCCGTTATCAGGAAGCGGACAAGGTGGACGACAAAGGCAACGAGATCGTCTGGCCTGTGCCCTACTGGTTCATGGATATCGGCTGTGCCGTGATGATCGCCCTGCTCGCCAGCATTGACGAAGGTCTGGTCAGCGCCCTTGTTGGCTCCAAAGATCTAAAAGCACTTCGCACTCTGCTATCCATCCCCGAAGAAGTGACGCCCGTCGGCGTTATCGCCGTTGGCTATCGTGCGCCCGACCGCCCCTCTCCATCCCTCAAGCGCGGACGCAAAGCCGACCAGGATTACATTCACCACGAGAAGTGGTAACCCCTTGCCCTATGCTATTTGCAGAGCTTTTCTTTTTCGGCTTCACCCATTCCTTGTACACCAATTACAAAAGCCACAGTCCAATTTTTGGAGTGGTGCAAAATGAGCTAAACCATCTACAGAAAGTGCCATTCTTTATTACATTCTCCACTTGTCCACAATTCGCCAGTTGACTATGCTATAGTCAACTGGCTGGAACCTATCAAGCACATGATCCAAGAAAAGTGAGCGTGACGCCATGGCCAAGATACTGGTCGTTGAAGACATCCATGATAATTTTGAGCTTGTGTTGCGGGCGCTCTCTGGCACCGACCACAAGATCATCCACGCATCCGATGCAGAAACTGGCCTGCAATTCGCGCTGGATAATATTCCCGATCTGATTCTGCTCGATCTTGGTCTGCCTGATTATGATGGTCAGACACTGGCAGGATGGCTGCGCGAAAAACCCGAACTTGCAAACACACCCATCATTGCGCTCTCGGCCTGGCCCGAAGAAAACGCAAAAGAGATGGTGAAAAGCTATGGTTTCAGCGGATACATCAGCAAACCCATCACGCGGGTTGCCGATTTCGTTGCCAGGATCAATTCATTTCTCAAAGCCAAATAAATGCAAAACACAGATCCGAATGACTCCATCCAATTGATTCCTGCAAGTCGATTCAACTACGACGAACTCACAGCCATTTACAACCAAACGCGCGTCGATTACATGATCCCCATGCCAATGAATGCGGCGCGCCTTGCTGAGTACGTGCGCATCTACGATGTCGATCTGGAGCATTCGCTGGTGGCCGCGACACGCGATGGGCAGATGCTTGGGGTGGCCATGTTGGGCGTTCGCAAAAACCGTGTCTGGCTTACACGCCTCGGTGTTATTCCAAATACACGCCGTAATGGAATCGGCAGCGCGTTGGTGGGTGGCCTGATCAAGGATGCGGCAAAACTCAACCTTGATTTTGTCATGCTCGAAGTGATCAAGAACAATACGCCAGCCCATCAGCTTTTTTTGAAATATGGATTCCGTGAGATCGGAGAGCTTTTGGTGATGCGGCGCTCCCCGCTGATTCCTCCCATTGCCCCGATCGTGGCGGATGCCCAACGCATGGACCGCACCGAGTCACTAGTGCTGGTCGGTCATGATCGCGGCACCCAACCCTGGACCAATCAATCCGAATCGCTGGTCAACGCCCATGAGGTTTCAGGCTTGAGCATTACGCTGATGGATGGCAGCCGCGGCTGGCTGGTATATCAGCGCGAAAAATTCCTACTCACGCGTTTCGCCATTAAAACAGAAGCAGGCGACCCAGCTACGGTCGCCTACGCTCTGCTTACTCATTTGCATTCCCAATATCCGCGTCTGGATACACACATTGAGAATATTCAGGTTAATGATCCACACCTGCCTGCGTATTATCAAATGGGATATGTGGAATCGTTTCGCCGCATCGAAATGTGGCGTGGTGATTTTCCGTCCAGTAACTGAAATAATTATTTTCTTCGTACCCAAAGACCCATTGTCCCTGCAAATGACTGCATGAACTCGTCATAAGCATATTCCTGGCGGCGATTCGGGTAGGGATTGTAGATCTCGACCCAGCCGCCATTGCCGCTGTTCTTTCCATTGGGGAAAATTTTATCCACCACCACCCAGTGACCGATACCCTGTCCGCTTAGTCTGCCTGTCAGTTTGTCGCTTTGTCGAATTCGCACACCAGCTACCAGGTAGTGGGTTTCGAGCACTTTCTTCATCCTGCCCGCTGAGACGATTAGAACGCCTGTCACGGGATCCTTCATGCCACCTTCAAAACGAAAGACATCACCGGGCACGGCATTATAGGGAGAAACTCTGAACATGGTTTCCAGTGAATCGATTCCTGTTCCATTATCCGCTTTGCCCGCGATGGAAACTTGATAATACGGCTTTGCCTTGACCTTCCAGTCTTGCACGAAACTCTCGATATCGATCTTCATAATAAAGGAGGCGCATAACTGTCCGCACATGTTGCGTTTTTTACCATCCTCGCCGGGCAGGAACATGTATTGTTCCGCGTCATCTTCATCGGGAGTGGGATGCGGGATGAGGACTTCAGGAGTCGAAAATCGATCCTCGAAATCCTCCAAAACGGAATTGCGTACCCAGCCCATCCTGCCTTTATATTTGACCTGTGACCAACTCTTGCCGCTTTTGACTTCGGTCACGCCCGATGCTTCCATCACTACGCCTTTCAAAAAACTGAGCACGCCTACGCCATCCGGAACCTGTCGGAAAGTTCCGGGAGCGATACACCATTTCTTCAAAGAAGCGGCTTCTCCCATGAACGCAGCAGCGACCACTTCCTGTCTACGTTGAATCCAACAGCCTGTATAAGTCCCTCCGCCAAATGAGCTGATGAAATAATCGTAGCTGTATTCCTGACGCTGGTTGTTGTATGGATTGTAAATTTCAACACGCCCGCCATCGGTGCCGTTTGGCGTTGCGCTTTCAAGAACGATCCAATGATTGATCCCACCATTCACACGTTTGGCTGCGTTGTTTGGGATCAGCTTGCCTGTATTTTTATTGATGACGACCTGCGCGAGCAGGGAATGTGTTTTAAGCATTTTTTGGAATCTACCCGGGCTTAAGGTCTTATCCTCGAAGGCAGGGCCGATCAGCGTGACGGCAAAGTCAATGACATTTCCATTCGCCACACTGTATGAGTAGCCGCTCAACATATTCTTGATGAGGGAAACATCCGAGGTCTTGTCGCTGTCACCGCCCAGGGACCATTTGTATAAGCTACCCGGGGCGTTCTCCCAATCTTTCAGGAACTGTTTTATTCCAACCCCCATTACAAAGGCAACGCAAAATTCTCCGCACAGATTGTATTTGATCTGCTCTTCACCTTTGCTGTTTTTCCCCAGCACAAGGTATTGCGCAGGGTCGTTTGGATTTTTCGTTGCATAGGGGAAAACGCCAGTCTGATCTTCAGATGCAGCGGGAATTTCCACTACAGGCGGAGGGAATTTCTCCACGTAGTCGTCAAAAAATTCGTCACGCACCCAGCCTACATGTGAGCCCAGTGCATTCCGATAAATGCATTCCACCCATATCGTGCTATAAGTCTGGCCATCCTTGCCCAGCATGAGCACATCTTCCTGACGTCCTGTGGGTTCAACCAATGACCCGATATAGATTTCAGTAATCACTTCACCCTTTGGGAATTTACAAAGGGTAGCCTTGTTAATCACGCACCATTTTTGGTTCGCCATGATTTCTCCAATTGAAAGTTTGTTGTAGCTGGCGGAGCAAATTTCCAGCTATTATGTCACAGGAATGGGATGGCGGTCAACTCACAATTACGGTCTTTCGTCTTCAAATGAAAAATGTCAAAACCATGAAGAAATTCAATTATGCTCCATTTTTCACGGATAATTGATATTAAAGGGTTATCGGCGTCAGAATTCTCAAAAACAATTCATCACCCATAAGTTCTATTTCCACCCAAATCGGTAAGGATTATCACCTGTTCGTGTACAATAGTGGAAGGTTAGCGATGCGAATTGCATTTATCTCGGACATTCATGGAAACTTCACCGCGCTTCAGGCGGTTCTTAATGATATTAAATTACAAAATATTGATGAGATCATCTGTCTTGGCGATACAGTCAGCCTCGGCCCTCAACCCAGGGAGGTTTTGGAGACGCTGCGGGAATTGAACTGTGTCATTATCAAAGGGAATCACGATTCTGCCATTCTTGACCCCGAGGAAGCCGAAAAATTCGAGATCACTGAGCATCTTATTCCCGACCTGTATTGGTGCAGGGAAAAATTGACAAAAGAAGATCTCGATTTCATCGAATCTTTTAAAAGCACACACGAAATCAATCTGCCCAACGGCGTAAATATCCTCTGCTTTCACGGGTCTCCCCTTTCGCCCACCGATATTATTCAGGCGACAACTCCGCCGGAAGTGTTGGATAAATATTTTGAGGGACAGCAAGCCACGGTTTTCATTGGTGGGCATTCGCACATCCAAATGTATCGGCGGCATGGGGATAAGCTTATCTTGAACTCCGGCAGCGTAGGAAATTCTTTCATGTTCGCCTTTTCACCTGGCAACGCACCACGCTTGCTGCCGTGGGCAGAATATACGATCATCAGCCAGAATGAGAATTACCTGGATGTTGACCTTCGCAGGGTGTATTTCGACACGGAAAAATTGATGGAACTGGTCATTGCCAGCGGCATTCCAAGTGCGGAATGGTGGCTCCAACAATATTAGAAATTGGTTTTTAATGAGTCTACTCTAAGGGGGAGAAACTGCCCATTAAGGGCTGCCAGACATCAGTTTTGGGGGCGAAGCGGGTTTTCATCCACTGAAGACCTAACAAAATTACAACTCCATGACGAATCGAAATGGAGTAAAATTGCCGACAATCAAATTTCTACAATTTAGCTGATGCAGGAGGCAAGCCGATGTTCGTTACCAAGAATCTTTACCAGAACGACGAAACGTGGAAGTCAACTCCTCTCGGAAATTCCAAGGAAACCATTGGCGGATGGGGCTGTTTGCTTACATCCGTAACGATGATGCTCAATGGAATTGGTTATAACGAGACCCCGGTAACCGCCAATGAAAAATTCAAAGCTGCTGGCGGGTTCGATGGGGCTCTGTTTATGCCGAGCTTCCTCCCCTATGTGTGGCCCAATTGCGCCTACCGCGATATGCAGCCCTGCGAAGCCTACCCTGCGCCGCTGGCACAAATTGATGCGGCAGTGGCAGCGGGCAAGCCTGTGATCTTGCAAGTGGATTGGAACAAGCAGGCTGGTTTGCAAACACATTTTGTTTTAGTAAAAGAGAAAAAAGGGGATGACTACGTGTTGTATGATCCATATAAATACAGCGGCGACGGCCCCGACAAAGAAGTCCTGCTCACCACACGTTACAAATACAATGGCGCGAAATTATCTTCGGAGATCAGTGCGGTGCTTTGGTTCGATTCATACAGCAGCACACCGCCCGAGCCACCCAAGGTTACCAAGGTGCCTGTCCCTGCTGAAAAATATCTCATCTATGCGGGCGAAGACGATCTATCATTGCGTTCCGAGCCATCCGTCAGCGGATATTTGTGGAAGCGCATGTTGATGGGAACCGAATTGATCTGTCTTGAAGACAAGGCCAAAGCCAAATCAAAGATCGGCGTGCAGGGTCAGTGGATTCAGGTACAAGACCCGAAAGGCGATCAGGGATATGTGGCTGCGTGGTATGTTTCTGAACAAAAAGGAAAACCCGTTTCTTCTACAACCTCGACGCCTGCTTCTGCTCCGACACCAGGAGCTGCTCCGGCACCGGTTCCCGCTGGCGCGCTCGCGCTTTTCCCCACAGAAGAATTATCCTTCCGCTCTCAACCTGTGATTTCACCAGATACATTGATTCGACGTGTCCCCACCACCGAACAGTTGATCTGCCTCGAAGCCGCAAATACTGCCATCTCGAAGGTTGGTGTACAAAACCAATGGCTCAAAGTGCGCGGCGCGGATAAAAAGGAAGGCTACGTAGCCGCATGGTATGTCAAATATGCGGGAGGCTCCACGGCACAGGCCGCAGCCACCACACCCGCAGCAGCTGGTTCGAAAAAGGTCAAGACTACTGTTGAAATGGTCTCCCTGCGCAATCAACCTGTCGTAAGCGATGCTACCCTGATCAAACGTGTGCCGATCAATACCGAATTCACCATCACCGAAGCGGGCGGAGAAGCGAAGGTCGGCAAGAACGATCAGTGGATCAAAGTAAAAGATGCAACGAATGAAGGTTACGTTGCAGCCTGGTTCGTCGCCTTCTAGCCCAAGAAGAGATCATGGAAGAAAGCTCGCGGAAGACCAATATCTTCATTTCATATTCGCGCAAAGACAAACTCTTTGTGCGAAAATTGAATGATGCCCTTGATGCACTGGGCGTGGATGCCTGGGTGGATTGGGAAGGCATCGAGTTGGCATCTGACTGGATGGCCAGGATCACCGCAGCGATCGAAGGCGGTGATGCTTTCGTATTCGTGATCAGCCCCGATTCGCTCAAATCTAAAGTCTGCCTGCAGGAACTGGAACTTGGCATTGCCAGCAATAAAAAGATCATTCCGGTTCTGTATCGCGAACCTGAGAAAAGACAAAAGATGCATCCCAAGCTGGCCTCCACCAATTGGGTGTATCTGCGTACTAAAAAGGATGATTTCAAGGCAACGATCCCCAAACTAGTCGAGGCCATTCAAACCGACCTGGGTTGGGTCCAGCAGCATACGCGCCTGTTACAGCGCGCCAGCGAGTGGGAACTCAAACAACGCAATAGAAGTTACCTGCTACAGGGAAGTGACCTGGAAGACGGTGAACGTTGGATGACAGCTTCCACTACCGGCCCAAACCGCTCTGTAAACTCCATTCAAGCGGAATACATCAGCACAAGCCGCAAAGTGGCGATCCAGCGTCAGCGCAATCTAACGATTGGCGTGGGCGCCATGCTGATCCTCAGTATATTTTTCGGGATATTTGCATTACGTCAGCGCAACCTGGCGCTCGCAAGCGAGCAAGAGGCGTTGAAAAAAGAGCAGGCACGCGCCGCCCAGCAGGCCATCGCCGAAGAACAGAAAGCCATCGCCGAGCAACAAAAAGTTATTGCCGAGCAACAAACGGTCATTGCTGAAGAAAATGCTCAAAAGGCAAAAGCCCAGCGCAGCGCTGCCGAAGCGAAGATCTATCAAGACAGGGTCGGTGAACTGGATACCAGCACCCTGCTGGCGGTGAATGCGCTTCAGCAATTACCGGGTCTGGAAGATGCTGAAAATATTCTGCGTCACAACATCACCCTGCTTCCCATCCCGATCAACCAGGTGAACCTGGAAGCCCGCATCTGGACCATCCAAACCAGCCCAGACCAGAGCAAATTTGTCACCTCTGATTCTGACGGAAAAGCCTGCGTATTCAGCATGGAAGACGGCACTCAACTCTTCTGCACACAACACGACGGCATCGTGTACGATACCTCATTCAGCGAAGACGGCGAAATCCTGGCTACAGGCACTGAAAAAGGCGTTCTTACATTTTGGAATGCAGATACCGGCGAGCAGATCAAATCCATGAAGTTCGAAGGAACCATCTGGGATTTGAGCCCACACCCCGGCGGACGCTGGCTGGGCGTCGGCAGAAGCAATGCCATCAGTATGATTGATATGACCGACATGACCGAGGCGTTGTTCATCACGCAGGCCGGCGAAGTCAAAACCATAGATTTCGATGACTCAGGCTCCTACATGGCAATCGCCACATCCAAGGGGAATGTGACCATTTGGGCGGTCATGGGAAATCAATCTGTCAGCGGACCGAAGCACAATGGCGAGATCATCGATATTGAATTCAGCCCGGATGGCAATTGGGTGATCAGCGTAGGTCAGGACAGCACCGCGCGCGGCGCACAATCACGAGCTGGCGGACAAAAATATTCCATCACACACGGCGATTGGGTGGAAGATGTCACCTTTGGCCCCGACAGTTCCTGGTTCGTAACCGTGTCCGACGATAACACTGTCCGAGTGATCGATACGGCCACAGGTCAGGAAAGACTGCGCATGGCGCACGCCAATTTCGTACAAAAGGTGCGTGTCAGCAGAGATGGTCAATGGATCGCCACGACTGGCTATGACAAGACCCTGCGCATTTGGGATTCCGCCTCCGGGACGGAGGTCATGCAAATCCCGTTGGATGGCATCGGTTCTTCCATCCGCTTCAATAGAGATTCCACACGCATGATCATTGGCGATAATGACGGCAACGTCACCCTTTGGGATATTTCGCAGCTTAAGGCCCGCAAGGGAATCCTGCAATTCCCAGAGTTTGTAAACGAAGCGCATTTCTCGCCAGACGGCAAGTGGCTGGCGGTCAATTCCGATGACAGAAACATTTGGCGCGTCAATCTGGACGAATCAGGGAATGCACTGGATGACCGCAAGGTCGTTCATACGACAAATGGTCTGACCGGCGACATGGTAATCAGCCCCGATTCGCAATGGGTTGCAGCCGTTGAAAACGACGAAAACGTCGCAGACTACAATCGGGTTGTATTGGTCAACGCAGAAGGAACAACAAAATTCTTCCTTACCCACGACAAGCAAGTGATCGACGCAGTCGTATTCACACCGGATAGCAGACAAGTAATCACAGCCGATCAGCAGGGCATCATCAACATCTGGGACGTGACAAACGGCGAAAAGGTCAACACACTTGTGACTGATGACGTCATCCTTTCTCTTGCGGTTTCACCCAACGGAAAATATTTGGCGGCAGGGGTCGAGGAAAACAACTACAGCATCGTTTGGGACCTAGCCGCCGCATCCCAGATTGCCACGCTTCCTCAAATTGGCAGGATCAAATCCGTCCAATTCAGCAATGATGGAAATTTGCTTGCCACGGGCAGTTCCGAAACAACCATATTTCTGTGGAACGCTGCCGACGGTTCTTTCAACCGAATGGATGGCGAATATTCCGTGAACGGTGAAGCGCTCTCGATGGAATTCAGCCCCGATGACAAACAACTGGCAGTAGGCGATAGCACCGGCTATGTATACCTGTTCGATATCGGGCTGAATCAGGAAATTGCCCGCCTCCCCCACGCAGACAAGGTGACCAGCATTTCATTCACCCCGGATGGCGCCCAACTCGCCACCGCCTCACGCAAAACAGTTCCGCTGTGGAATGTCCCATCCATTCCTCACATCGTGCGCGAAAGCTTGATCGAAAGCGCCTGCGCACGCATGACTCACAATTTTAACCAGAGTATTTGGGGACTCTTGTTCTTTGATGAAGAATATCGCCCCATCTGTCCAAACCTTGCAGATGGAAACTAGAACCATTGGAGAAGCCAGTATGGAAAATCAGACTCAGCAAGCCACACCTATTCTGGAAGTTGCCTGGACCCGTTTCGCCCAGTTGGATGCCATGGCCACCGAGCGGTCAAAAGCTCATCTTCGCCTGCGAAGATGGATCGCCGCGTTGGGCATCCTCACAACCTTGTTCGCCATACTCACGCAGCTATACGCCGAGAGTCTTAATCCATTGGCGGCTTGGGTCTTAAAATTCATTTTTATCTTCACCCCCATCGCGGCCTCCATCCTTGCTGCTTACGTTAGTCAGTTCTACTCAAGCGGTGACTGGCTGGTGACACGCGCAGGCGCAGAGGAAATACTAAAAGAGATCTACGCCTATCGCACTATTTTGAAAAACACTCCCACCCGCCGCATGTGGCTCGAGGAAAGATTGGGAGAAATCCAACGTTCGGTGTTTCGCGGCATGAATGGTGAAATGATCTTAAAACCCTACAAAGGTCCGATTCCCCCGTCTCCGCGTTTTGATCCCAAATATCCAGATTACGATCCCGGCTTTAACGATCTGAACGGAGATGAGTATTTCCTCTTCCGACTCGAAAATCAATTGAGCTGGCATATCAAGGAAATCAATAGAAGGCAAAAAGAACGCACGCGCTTGAAAGTATATATTCTGGCCGCTGGCGGTCTGGGTGCCTTGTTTGCAGCTCTCGGTCAGCCTCTCACCATGTGGGTTGCATTGGCCGCCGCATTTTCGGCAGCATTCATCGGCTGGCAGGAATTACGCAGCCTCGATTCTGTCGTTCGCAATTACAGCAAGGTCGTGCTTGAGCTGAACATCCTTTCCGACCACTGGAAGAACCTCGAAGGCGAAGAACGAGACCAGACGGAATTCTACAAGACCGTCCGCTCCACCGAAGACATCCTCTGGTCGCAAAATGTCGAATACATCAAAGCAATGCAGGAAGCCTTGCGCGACTCTGATCTCGAAGAGGAAGCCAGCCTCGTCAACCGTGTGATCAAGGAACAGCGCGAATCTGACCGCCGCTTTAGAGGCGCAATCGCTGACGCGGTAGTGGATCATACCCGTGAGAGTATGCTCGATTCCGAGCAAACGCTTACAGAGACTTACAAAACCACCCTCGGCACACTCGCTGAAGAAGCATCCTCCGACCTTGTGCAAGCCGAACTTGCCGCCATGCAGGAAGCCGTTCAGGAAGCCGTCGAAAACATTACTGAACGCATCGGGCTATTCTCTTCACTACAGGCAATTCGCGATGAATTTGCTGGTGTGGAAATCGGCTCCAACACACCCATGAGCGTGCTCAATGACCTCATGTCTCGCTATCCAAAATCAACTGATGCCAAGGGTTAATTATTTCCGAGGAAAAAGATGACCGACACCCCTACTACTACATCTCAAAATGCGGCAACGGACGCCAATAGTAACAACCAGCAGCCCTCCGAGCAGAATCCTGAACCTGCAACAACACCCGCGCCCGCCACACCCATCGTGGCAACCCAGCCTGCCAAAAAGGATCCTGCCACAGGTCCAACATTGACCGCGATGGCAGAATCGGCAGAAAAACCGCATTTGGTACGTCCCGAAATACGCCCGCATGCGTTTGTGGTCATGCCATTCGGAATCAAAAAAGGCGGTGACGGGTCGATTTACAACTTTAATGCAATCTACAAGGAATTAATCAAGCCTGCGTTGGAAGAAGCTGGTTTCGAACCATTCCGGGCTGATGAGGAAACATCATCAGGTGACATCCTGACAGACATGTTTCAGGAATTATTGCTCGCCGATCTTTGTCTGTGCGATCTAAGCATCGACAACGCTAATGTGTATTACGAGCTTGGCATCCGACACGCCTTTCGCAAACGCGGCGTTGTACACATTCAAGCCGGGCGCGCCTACATGCCGTTCGATATTTTCAACGTCCGCACCCTGCCGTATCACATTACGCCCGAAGGTGTGCCAGATCAGGCTTTTATAAAACCTGATATTAAAGCCATTGCGCGCATGGCCAGGGATACCTGGGCATCAGACCGCGACGCAATTCACAGCCCGATCTTCAACCTGCTAACCGGGCTAAGAGAACCGGAGCGCACCGCTTTACGCACCCCGCTGGCTACCGGCTTTTGGCGTGAATACAATGAATGGAGGGATAAGGTCACCGTTGCCCAGCGACAGAAACGCATCGGCGATATCCTTTTGCTCACCGAGGAAATCCAAAACCCGCTCATTAAAGAAGAGGCAATTGGTGAAGCAGGCAGGGCGCTTTCCGATATGGGACGCAATGAACTTGCTCTGGCGCAATACCGCAAGGGATTGGAAGTTAATTCAGGCAACCTGAATTTTCGGCGTCAGGAGGCCTTTAACCTGAACCGCATGGGCCGCGTGGACGATGCAATTGTAAAGATCGAAAGTCTGCTTAATGACTTTCCAAACGACAGCGAGGCGATCGCATATCTGGGCAGAATTTACAAGGAAATGTGGGCCGATTCATGGAAGAATATCACCGATAAAAACAAACGCATGAAGTATGCCTTTGATAGTTATCATTGGTTGATCAGAGCCATAGATATCTATCTGAGGGGCTTCCACATGGATTTGAATAATAATTACCCCGGTATCAATGCGCTCACATTTTCGACCCTTGCCGTATATCTTGCCGATAAATTTGACGACAAAGAAGATCCCGACCCAGATATTACCCGCATCCGCGAGAACCTTGACGAGTTGCGCGGTACGCTTATCTTTGGTCTCGAAGCAATGGCAGAGGATGATAGGGCAGATTATTGGACGTTAATTTCGCTCGCCGAATTAAGAGTCCTCACAGCAGACAACATATCCAGCGTGTCACGCGCCTATCGCAAAGCGATCACTGCCTCCCGTCGCAACCTTTTCTACCTGAATTCTTCACTGGGACAATTGGAAATCCTCAAGGCGCTTGGTCTGCGTGAAGAATTTGTGCAGGCGGGCATTGATACACTCAAAGACGAGATCGCGCGAACAAGCGGAGACGAAGCCCCGCAAACCACGGGCAAAAAGGGCAAGTCTAAAAAGGCAAAGACCGATGCGCGCGCCTTCCTGTTTACCGGCTATATGGTTGACTACCCCGCCAAAGAGAAAAAGACCTTCCCCGCCGAACGCGAAAATGAAATCCGCCAGGAAATCATCAAAAAATTGGAGAAATTCAAGATCAGCCCCGATGACCGTGCCTTCGTTGGTGGGCTCTCCGCTGGAAGTGAAATTCTCTTTGCAGAAGTTTGCGTCGAAAAAGGCGTCAAGGTCAAGGCCTTTCTGCCGCTGCCAGAATCAGCCTACATTCGTAAATTTGTTTCCCCGGCTGGCGATAGTTGGGTGGATCGTTTCCACAAAATCCGAAATCATCCACTCGTAGATGAAATGTACCAAATCGAACACGTCGGCCTGCCAAAAGATGGCGATGATCCCTACGAGCGCAACAACCGCTGGGCCCTGTACTCCTCCCTTGGAAAAGGCATCGACAAAGTACATCTCATCGCCTTGTGGAATGCCCACGGCGACAAACCCAAAGACCTCGACGCGCGGCTTGTACATCACATGATCGAATTGATGCGCGATACAGGCGGCTCCATCGAACAGATCAACACTTCCAAATACCTGCACAGCATGATTGATAACGTACTCGGCCGATTGATGGACGAACATGAAAGCGGAAAGTCCAAGTCAAATGCAACCAAGGTGCACAAACTTTCCGATTCTAAAAAATAGATCCAACACATTCCGTCAAAACAAAAAGACCCGCCGATCAATCGGCGGGTCTCATAATTTCAGCGGCCTTCTCCTTCGGGTAGGGCCAGATCTCACCCCTCACCCCTTTCGCCAGTAAAAAGTCGCCAGCCCGCACTGTGTCCACACCTTCGAGGGTATGAATGGTCACGGGTTGATCTGGGTCTCCATTGGTCAGGTCGGTGAGCGGCACCAGCAAGGTAACGGCCCGTTTCACACATCGTCCCGGCCCAATCATCATATAAGAAGCATCAAATATTTCAGGAGTCACAGGCCACATATCGTCTGGCGCATTCAACTCTCCAACCAGCAAGTCACCCTTTTTTGCCATTAAATGTGCCCCCCAAGGGGTGATGACCTCCATCGTTTGCGGTTGGCCTTCTCCCGGAATAAAAGGAATGACGCGCCGTTGCACCACATTGCGATACGGTTTGAATTCTAAAGTATTCAAGATCGGGTCGTCAGATTTTACGATAATTGGTTCTCTCATTCAAATTCTCCGTCAACATTATAAGCATCATAATTGTAACGCAGAAATAATTTCCTAAAGCGCATACTTGTAATGCCTGTCCCACTGTGCTATAAGAGGACACAATTATCGAAAATAAAAATCGGAGGAGTCAATCATGCGTCATTCCTTTACCAGGCACAACACATTCATAATAATCGTTATCTTTCTGGTATTGCTGGCTTGCTCCTCGCTCACGCCTACTCCCGAAGCCAACCTAATTTACCGTTACGATAACCTCCCCAACGCCGGTGAAGAAGACGAGCCCGCCGCACGTTTCCGCGCCATTTCACAATGGGGAAAGACAAACCTCGCCTTTTACTTTGCCAATGGAACCGCAAAAATAAACGGAACCATCGAACGTGATCTCATTCGCGCCGCATTCCAACTTTGGGCGGATGAAACCCCGCTCACCTTTAACGAGGTATCTGATCCTGCTCAGGCAGACATTGTCATCGGGTGGGCAGAAGCCGAACATGGCGATGGAGATCCCTTCGACGGCCCCGGCGATGTACTCGCACACGCCTCCTATCCGAATCCGTATCAAGAACGGCAGATCTTTCTTCATTTCGACGACGCTGAAAGATGGGTGGACAGCAACACGCAAAACGTGGACCTGCTCACCGTGGCTGCACACGAGATCGGACATAACCTCGGCCTTGACCACAGCAACGATCCCAATGCGCTCATGTATCCGTCCTACTCAGGTCCGCATCGATTTCTCGGGAACGATGATATTGCAGGCGTTCAATCCTTGTATGGGCTGGCCGCACAACCTGCAGAATCTCCCGAAGCACCGCCGCAGGGCGCAACACCTCCGCCCAGCGCAAATCAAGACAGCGACAGTGACGGCATCTCCGACACGGACGAATCCCTGCGCACAGGCACCGACCCCAACAACCCCGATAGCGATGCCGACGGCCTCAGCGATGGCGTGGAAATCATCTACCGCATGAATCCGCTTGATGCCGATATGGATAACGACGGCATCAAAGATGGGCAGGAAGTGGCGCAGGGCAGCGATCCATTTTTCCCAGACCAGACATCTGACATTTCCCCAGAACTATCCGCCGAAGTCAGCGAATTTATTACGAAAGCCATCGAACTGCAAGTCGAAGCCTATCGCCGCGGAGACGCGAACATCGCATCTTCCATCATGGCAGGCGATATCTTCGCCACGCTCGATAAAGACATCGCCTCTTTGAATCAGCAAGGCTTTGCCCAGATCTCTGAAATCGATTATTACAACAGCTACATCAACGACATTCGTGTCATCAATGAAAACAATATCGAAGTAGATACCTGCGAAGTGTGGAGCACCAATATCTACCGCCGTGCCGATGGCGCGCTCATTCAAAGCACCGACCCGCGCCTTCTACCGCAAACCATTACGATCCAGAAATTATCCACGGGTTGGTTTATCACCCAGGTCAACTTCTTCGATGCACCCGCCTTTTGCAATCAATAGGATTCCATGAACAAACTCATTGTCATCGTCGGCGCAAGCGGTGTAGGTAAAACCACACTGGCGCACGCCTTGTGCAGCAAACAAAAATTCGCGCTCGCCTACGAACAGCACAACGAACGGCCCTTTCAAACACTCTTCAAAAAAGATTCAAAGTACGCGCTCGCGAATCAAATGGATTACCTGCTCTATCGCGCCGAACAGGAATATGAATTTCGCCAGGGCGATACACCCGCATTAATGGATGGCGGCTTCGATCTCGACTTCCACGGATTCACGCGCCTCTTCCACACCCGCGGATTACTCAACGATGCCGAATATGACCTGTGCCGCCGCTTCTACACCCACACCCGCAGCCTGCTCCCGCCTCCAGACTTGATCATCGCCTTGAGCGCGGACTCCCAAACCATCAGCGCAAGGCTTGCCTCTCGAAACAGGATCAATATCGCGTCGAGTGAAGATGCGGACCTGCTCGAAGAATATGTCAGTGAATGGCTGGCCTCTATCCCTGAGAAAAAAGTCCTTAAGTTAGACGTCACGCATGAAAATGAGGAATATACAAAGAGTGTTGACATTATTCTTGAAAAAATCGTTTCGTAATACCTGCCGTTCTCAAATCGTCCAACTCACATGACCAACAGAACCATTTCCCAAATGATTGAACCACAGCTTGTCGTGGAGGGCGCGGGCGTATTATTGCGCCGCTCCGTTTCTCCGCGTGCGAGCAATGAATATGACCCATTTTTGCTCTTCGACCATTTCGCCTTTAACAATCCTCTCGAAGGGCCTATTCGCGGATTTCCCATGCACCCGCATCGCGGCATTGAAACCGTTACTTATATTTTAGACGGCTCCGTCAATCACCGTGACAGCCTCGGCAACGCAGGCACCATCGGCCCCGGCGATGTGCAGTGGATGACCAGCGGACGCGGCATTCTGCACGAAGAAATGCCGAAACGCGGCTCCAGTGGAAACATCTACGGCTTTCAGCTTTGGGTGAACCTGCCCGCTGCGCAAAAGATGGGGCAGCCCCGCTATCAAGAAGTTAATTCGTCCACCATTCCCGTCGTTGAAAAAGACGGCGCAACGATTCGACTCGTCGCTGGAGAAGTAGATGGCGTTCGCGGCCCCGTGACGGAGATTGCCGCTTCGCCTCTTTATATGGATGTGAAGCTGGCACCTGGCGCGACATTCACCTACCCCATCCCCAGCGGACATACCGCATTGGCTTATGTATTCGAAGGCGTGGGCGAGTTTTCGGGCGAGGTTGTTGAATCGGTCAGCATGGTCGTCTTCAACGATGATGGCGACCAGATCGAGGTGAAAAGCGACGCCGCAAGCAATGGCGTGCAGTTCATGCTCATTGCGGGCGCGCCGTTCAAGGAACCCATCGTCCCCTACGGACCGTTCGTGATGAATACGGTCGAAGAAATTCAACAGACCATTCAGGAATTGCGCAACGGAACATTCATCAAATAATAAAAAAATCTCTGAGGAAACCTCAGAGATTTTTTTATTGCAAAGACCGCCAAGATCGCAAAAAACAAAATAAAACTTGGTGCTTTTGGCATGATTCGCGGTAATTAATCAGATTGCACCGCACAGATTACTCGGCTAAAATTTACACCCACAACCCATCGAGTTCAAAAATCATTTTACACAAGGTGAATCACCATGACACAGGTTTTATATGGCCCACGGTTGGGCAAGGAAGGTCAACTACGAGTTGGATGCAGTGCGGTTATTTTCGATGAAAACCGCAAAAAGGTATTGCTTACCCAGCGCACCGACAATGGCCGCTGGTGCGTGCCTGGCGGCGCGTTGGAGTCTGGGGAAAGTGCGGCCGAAGCCTGCGAACGCGAGGTTTGGGAAGAGACGGGTTTGAAGGTTCGCGCGACACGCTTGATCGGCGTGTATAGCAACCCAGATCAATTGGTCATTTACTCAGACGGGAACAAAGCCTTCTTTGTCGTCCTCAGTTTCGAAGCGGAGATCATCGAAGGCGAATTGGGATTGAGCAACGAGACCACCGCCTTCGGCTACTATTCGCTGGAGGAAATGGAAGGCCTGCCAATGCACGGCCAACACAAACAGCGCGTAGAAGATGCCCTGCTCGGGGGCGCGGCCCTGATGAAGTAAGGACTTAAGTATGACCCAAAACACGTCACCACAACGCGGGCGGCGTGTTTTTGATTCAAACTTTATTCACGGAGGAACAATGTTAGTAAATTTGTCAGATCGGTTTTACAAATGGGCAAAAGGCTGGCTCATTTTCGTTCTATTCATACTGGATGGATTCTTTGCGGGTTTTCTTCTGCCGCTCATTCAGGGCATGATGCAGGGTGGACAGGGCGGGATTCAACCGCTCGACTTGATGTTGTTCGCAACGCCTGAAAAGATATTCGCCATGATCGAACGCTACGGCGAATACGGCCGTCCGTTCTACCGCAACGTGGAATTGACCGTGGACATCGTCTATCCCATCGTATATCTGTTCTTTTTTGGATTGTTCATTTCGTGGCTGTTCCAGCGCGGATTTTCCTCCAACAGCCCGATACGGAAATACAACATTGCCCCGCTCGGCGCATGGTTTTTTGATTTGCTTGAAAATATTGTCATCGTCATTTTGCTATCGATCTTCCCACCCAACCTGCCATCCTTGCGTGGATTCTGGTTTTACTAACCACAGTCAAATGGTTCTTCGCAGGCGCGAGCATTTTATTGATTCTGACTGGGTTAGTGATGGCGGCAAAGAACAAATTCAAAGTGCAGGGATAAAAAATTACCAGGTCCAAGTGTTGTAGAACACAAAGAAAAAAGAGTGCCGCAACAACGCAAATGTTGCGGCACTCTTTTTTCATCCTTCATCCTTCACAATTCATCCTTATATTTTCTTCCACCACACGCCTGTGCATTCAGGCAGGATCACCCAGTTATTCTGTTTTACCTTGTCGCCCAACTCGTCGCCGAAGAAAAAACGGGAGAGAAATTCGGCTTCTTCGAGTGAATCAAATTTGTAATCGGTGCGGATCCATTTATACTGGAATCCGACCTCCTCCAACCAGGGATAATAATCTTTGAGATGCTCCAACTTAATCGGAGACTCATTCCCCGTGCCCAGCGATTCAAACAGAACAATGAAGCTGTTCGGTCTTAAGACGCGTTTCATTTCGTCCAACCATTTTTCCAACTCAACCCGCCACGAATCGGGATTCCACACAGCGAGATAGGCCACGCTCCAACCAGAGACGACCAGGTCGGCAGAGGCATCTTCCACAGGCAGTTGACGATGGTCGGCCACATCCACCTGCCAGTTGACAAGTCCGCTGGCGAGGAATTTCTCACGGCACACCCTCAACATCTCTTCCGAAATGTCAAACGCACGGACGTGAGAAACATGCGGGGCGAGCATGCAGGCCAGTCGTCCAGTACCCGCTCCAAGGTCAAGGACGAGACGGTCTTCAAGGGGCGTGATCTCGCGCAGGGATCTCAAAATATTTTCCTGATAATCCTCGCGGGCAATCAGCGCCTCGTATTTATCCCCTTCGGTTTTGTAGATTTCTTCTTGTGTAGGCATGAGGCAATTATAATTGGCGGATGATCCAACTTTCCCCCTCTGCACAAAAAATTCAAGCCCTTCTTAACTCGCTTGGTTACAATTACACCGTGATCGAACATGCCGAGTCCACGCGCACGGCGCAGGAAGCCGCCGACCGCGCTGGCTGTGAACTGGGACAGATCGTCAAATCGCTCATCTTTCGCGGCAAGACCAGCGGCAAACCGATCCTGGTCCTCACCAGCGGCGTAAATCGCGTGGACGAAAAACGCATCAGCGAGTACGCAGGCGAATCCATCAGCCGCGCAGATGCCGATTTTGTCAGAACAGTGACGGGCTACGCCATCGGCGGTGTTCCACCCATCGGTCACAACGAAAAGATGGAAACTTATCTTGATGAAGATTTTCTGCAATACAAGATGGTCTGGGCGGCGGCAGGCACACCCAACGCCATTTTCGAATTAACAATGGATGACCTGCAAAAAATGACCGAAGGAAAAATTACACAGGTGAAATGATGTTCGATCAAATTTACAATTTTCTCCGATATTCTGAAAGCCTCTCTTCAAGCGGAATGCCAACCGCCGAGCAATTGAGTGAAGCGCCAAAGCACGGCGTGCAGGTTGTGATCAATCTCGCGCCGCATGATGTGCCCAATGCGATTCCAAACGAAGGTCAGCTTGTGAATTCCATGGGCATCGAGTACATCAACATTCCCATCAACTGGGGCACGCCCACCAAAGACGGGCTGGATAAATTCATGGATGCAATGGAAGAGCATAAAGACAAGGTCATCCATGTGCACTGCGAGGCGAATTTCCGTGCCAGCGCATTTATTGCCATGTATAGAATACTTGGGCTGGGCTGGACAGAAGATAATGCGTTCGAGATCATGCACAAGATCTGGGATGAGGATGCCTTCCCCGTCTGGAAATTATTCATCGATGGCATGGTTAATCAAGGCAGTGAAAAATTCTTGAACATCATGTTGGGTTTATATAACAAGAGAGAGTAACGACCAAAGCCGTCACTCTCTCTTGTTGTGTCGGGGGTATTTTATACTTATCTTGGAAGCGGCACGAATGCCAGGATCGTTCTTGGGAATTTATCGGTCACCATAATGAAGCCAATCGTATCCAGGGAAACCAGGCCTTCCCAGTTACGAATGTCCTCAGTCAATGTAAGGTAGAGGGGTTTTTTGTTCGTAACCAATGTGATTCCCGAATCGGAATATTGATATCTGATCAACCGCTCCACCTGTGGGAATTGGGCATGGGTTTCACCAGTGCCGAATCTCTCCAGAATCGGGTCGCTCGTTGGCATCAGGTCTTCATCACCAGGGAAGAAATAATTGATGCCCCAGATGTTGTTTCCAACTCCTATGGCGGTGTCGGTCAGGCGGTATTCGAGATTCTCCAGGGGAAGTGTGCCTGTGAGATTCAAGTCAAAATCGAATACATGAACAACAGGGTCTGAAACGATCGCTTCGCCATTGACTTCGTAAAAGGTCAGAATCTTATCTTCCATTACCAAAATGGATTCGTCTGAGTGGTTTTCAGATTTTGCCTGCGGGGGGATCTCTGTCAGTTTCGTGGTATCAAGTGTCAGCGTGGAAAGATCGGGGCTGATAGTCCCGGAGATGATGTAGCCCATCATATCCTTGCCTTCGCCAGCTTCGATGGTCATAAAGACACGGTCGCCTGAAAAGCCGATCGACTCGAAGCCCTGATAGTTGCGGATCTGATCGGTAAGGTCTGGGGCGATCAGTTTGATGGGACGCGGCTCAAGGGCGGCTCCGCGTGCGCCGCCGATGTAGAGGCTGAGTTCGGCCTTCGGCAGATAGAATAACTGACCGTCGCCGCTCTCATCGAAGAGGTTCGGATACTGTGGCAACAGGATGAGGTTCTCGCCGTACCAAGCCAGCCCGGATAATTCTGCTTCGGGCGTGGATGCGGGCCCGGAGATGGCGATCTCGGTCACGGGCACTTCGGCGAGTTTGACTTCTTCGGTCAATTGAGCAGGTGCTGCGCTTTTTGAGTTCGAAGCAAAGTAGGCCACCGCGGCAACCGCCAACACAATGACAGCCAATATGATGTACAGGTTTCGTTGTTTCATAAAAAATCCTCCAGCATGGTTAGATTGAGCCTCTTGCACTTGCTGCTCGAGGCGGCGCCTGGGCTGTCGGGGACGGCGGCAGGCGCACTTGTATGTCGTGAAATTATATTCGCATCCCGTCTTTCGTAGAATCACTTTAAAGATGCTTTAATTTACGGGCGTCGAAGTTTATATCTTGTGGTAAAAATACGCAAGGCAGACGAGCCACGAGAAAGGGAGTTGACATGGGACAGTATTTTTCATTGATCTATGCAGGGGAGCCGATTAAGCTTTTCGGACGGGAGCATTTAACCGCTCTGGCCATCATTACCCTGTTCTGCTTTTCGTTTTTATATTTTCGCAAGGTGTGGGGGGAAAAGGAAAAGAAGGTCGTTCGTTGGATTCTGGCGGTCTTGATCGTGGTCAACGAATCGGCTCTGCATGTCTGGTCTGTATATTGGGGAATTTGGAACATTCAGACCATGCTGCCGCTGCACATGTGCAGTGTGATAATCTGGGCCTCGGCCTACATGCTGGTGACAAAGAATTACAGCATCTACGAAATGGTGTACTTTCTGGGGCTTGGCGGAGCCATGCAGGCCGTGTTGACTCCGGCCGACGCTGCTGCGTACAACTTCCCACATTTTCGCATTATGCAGACATTCATCGCGCATGGATTGTTGATCGGCATCGCCATCTATATGACCGTGGTGGAGGGATTCCGCCCCACCCTGCAATCCTTCAAACGGATTTTTGTTTGGACGAATATCTACATGGTCGTCATTTTCTTCCTGAATCTCGCCATTGGCAGTAATTATCTTTTTGTGGCGGGCAAACCCGAATTCCCCACCCTGTTGGATATGCTGGCTCCGTGGCCATGGTACATCATCGAACTGGAAGCCATTGGATTCGCGATCTTCTTCCTGCTGTATGTACCGTTTCTCATCAAGGATTGGAAGACAAAGCAGGTGACCGCCTCATAAACACGCAACTCGTCCCACCCTGCAATCTTTCAAACGCGTCTTTATTTGGACAAACATTTACATGGCCGTCGTCTTCTTCGTCAACCTCGCCATCGGCAGCAATTATCTTTTCATCGCGCATAAACCTGAATTCCCAACTTTATTGGATATGCTCGCGCCTTGGCCCTGGTATGTTTTTCAATTAGAGGCGATCGGCTTCGCAATCTTCTTCCTGATCTATATGCCGTTCCTCATCAAAGATCTGAAGGCGGGGGAAACTGTCACCGCCTGAATTCGAAATGCCGACCCGCAAAAGACCTAAAGTCACCCTTTAGGTCTTTTGTTTTATTGCACACAAAAGGTCTTTATCGTAAAATCATCCATACAGAATCGCATAATTTCCAGCGATGTCAGACATTTGGAAAGTTTTTGCGATAAGTAATAAACCAAACCCAAAGGAGAATCTATGGCAACAAAAACAACTGAAGAGTCCCGCCCCATGACAGAAGAAGCAGATTTCCTGCAAATCAAGTCCATTGACCATGTTCACTTTTATGTCGGCAACGCCAAGCACGCCATGTATTACTGGTGGAAAGCCTTTGGTTTCAAGCCCGTAGCCTACTCCGGCCTTGAGACAGGCAATCGAGAGTATGCCTCATACGTGCTCGAATCCGGACAGGCGCGGCTCGTCGTCTCAGCGGCTTACAGCCCATCCAGCCCGCTCGCTTCACACCACATGGTGCATGGCGACGGTGTCAAAGTCATCGCCATGGAAGTGGACGATGTGGAAAAGGCATGGAAAGCCACAACCTCCCGCGGCGCAAAATCGGCTTGGGCTCCACGCGAGGAAAAAGATGACCACGGCATTTTTCGCACATCCGCCATTTATACGTACGGTGAAACTTTACACACTTTCGTGGATCGCGCCGATTACAAAGGCGTCTTCGCCCCCACGTACCGCCCCATCAAAGACAAGGAAGCTCAATCCACGGGTCTCGCTGCCATTGACCACATTGTTGGCAATGTGCAGCTCGGCAAAATGAATCAGTGGGTCAATTTTTATCATCAGGTGATGGGCTTCCGCCAACTAATGCATTTCGACGACAAAGACATCTCCACCGAATATTCCGCGCTGATGTCGAAGGTCATGCAAAATGGAAATGGCCGCGTCAAATTCCCCATCAACGAACCTGCCGAAGGCAAACGCAAAAGCCAGATCGAGGAATACCTCGATTACTACCTAACCCCCGGCGCGCAGCATCTCGCCATCATTACCGGCGACATCCTCTCCACTGTGGACCAACTCCGCAAAAACGGCGTTGAATTCCTGCGCGTGCCCGACACCTATTACGAAGCGCTCCCCGACCGAGTCGGTTCGATCAAGGAAGATTACAAAACTATTCAGGAACTCGGCATCCTTGTTGACAAGGATGATGAAGGCTATCTCCTGCAAATCTTCACACGCCCCATTCAAGACCGCCCCACCATGTTCATCGAGATCATCCAAAGGCATGGCGCGCAGGGATTTGGAAAAGGCAACTTCAAAGCCTTGTTTGAGTCACTCGAACTGGAACAGGAACGACGCGGAAATTTATAAGTGATCAAGGTTGATCAGTCGTCAGTAATCAGAATGATGACTGATCACTTTTTGACTGATTACTTTCACCTCATGATCTTCGCCACCGTCAGCACGCTTCACTCCGCACCGCAACCTGCCCTTGTCTCGAAAGGCAGAGTCTACCCTTTGTCTTTCGCGGATATGCATGAAGTGATTCGCTTCAGCGCAGACATAATTCAACTCCCTGAAACATCCCTCGCCATGGACGAAGTGAGGTTCCATGCGCCGCTTCGCCCAACCACTCTGCGAGATGCGTACGCCTTCGAACAGCATGTGAGAACCGCCAGTCAAAACCGCGGACGGGATGTGCCGCAAGAGTGGTACAAGTTCCCCGCCTTTTATTACACCAATCCGCACACCATCTTTGGGCCTGACGAAGTGATTCCCTATCCGCGCTATACTTCGGCATTGGATTTCGAATTGGAGATCGCCGTCATCATCGGCAAAGGCGGGCGTGACATCAAACCAGAAGATGCCCCCGCTCACATCTTTGGCTACACCATCTTCAATGATTGGTCGGCCCGCGATGTGCAACGCGAAGAATTGCGGATCGGGCTTGGCCCTGCCAAGGGGAAGGACTTTGCCTCGTCTTTAGGACCAGTGATCGTGACGAGCGAAGCGCTTGCCGATCGGACAGTGAATCGCCCGGGCGTGTACGACCTCACGATGACCGCGAAAGTCAACGGCGTTGAAATGTCCCGCGCAAATTTAAAGGATATATTCTGGGCATTCGGCGAGATCATTGCGAGGGCTTCAGATATGTGCGAATTGCAGGCGGGTGACGTAATCGGCTCGGGAACCGTTGGCACGGGCTGCCTGCTGGAATTGACCAAAGGCCAGGGCCCATGGTTGAATGCAGGTGACGTGGTTGAGTTGGAGATCGAAGAAATCGGAATACTAAAAAACACCATCGGAGAAAAATCAAAATGACAAAGAAGTGGATTGGAATCGTACTTGCTGTTTTCCTATTGGCGGCCTGCGGCGCCCCCGCGCCCGCACAGCCCGGCGTGGAAACGGTTGTGGCTGAAACACTGGTGGCAATGACCTCTGCCGCACCGCCTGTTGAAACTCCCGCCGTACCAGAGGGCGTGCTCGTTTCTGCCAATTCGGTCAATTTCGTCATTTCAGTTGGGCTTGGCACATCAGCCAATGTGGAATCACTGCCAGAGGCCATTATTACAGATGGCCCTGCGATGGCCTCCGCACCAGCACACACAAAATTCACGCTGACAGGCTATCCGCTTCAAGGAAAGTTTTTTGAGCCGAATATCTATGTTTATCCGGTGGCGGAATATGAAGCCATCAACGACTCTGCCGCCCAAAACATTCAAAAACTGCGCGCCATTCTAGCCAGCCCGAAGCCGCGCCGCTGACAAAAGATGCGCTGCCGGGCATCACAGCCTTTAACGCCGCGAAGGTCTTCACCGCAAAGATGCAGTTGATCTCCTTCCAAAGCGGCAGCGGGGTCGGATTTCTGACGCAATACGCGCAATACCCAGCCACTGTAAACAACAAAGAGATGTTCTACAACTTCCAGGGACTCACCAGCGACGGCCGATTTTATATCGTTGCCATTCTGCCCGTGAACGCGCCCTTCCTCGCACCCGATGACAACCCACAATCGGTGGTGCCATCAGACGGCATTCCACTCACCACGGAAATGCCCGATGACGCCTACTATGCCGCGGTCGTGAACAAGCTCGACCAAACCGCGCCCGATGTCTTCATGCCAACGCTCACCCAACTGGATGCATTGATTCAGTCGATCACTATTCAATAGACCTGCCATTTCACAAAATTCGCGGCCAATCACTTTGTTTCAAAGGAGATTTACAAGTTGGAACAGAACAAGATCATCACCATCCGCCCGAAAGAGTCTTTCATTTCAAAACAGCAGTTACCGAACTTTGAGGGCATCTCCGCCCAATCTGCAGGGACAAAACATCTGTGCATGCACCTTGTCATTATTCCGCCTGGCGGAAAGGCGGTGGCGCATTATCACAACGGCTACGAAACCACCATCTACATCATCAAAGGCCGTGCAGAGACAAAATACGGCGACAATCTTGAAAAATCCAGCATCAATGAAGCGGGCGATTTTCTTTTCATTCCGCCCAATGTACCGCACCAGCCCATCAACTTGAGTGAAACCGAAGAAGTCGTTGCCGTCGTTGCGCGCAATGACCCGAATGAACAAGAAAGTGTCATGATCTATCAGCCACAGGATTCATAAGAATGGAGAGACACATGCGAAAAACACTTCCACGCGGCGAGGATATTTACACCAGCGATGTATTCGAGATCCTGTTTGGCTATGAAGTCACCCGCTCGAAGCGGTACCCATCTCCGCTGGCGCTGTTTCAAATAGAAATGGATCCCATCGCCCTCAATGCTGATTTGCTGGCGGCGGCGCCTGCTGTCTTCACGGCCGCGTTAAATTCGCATCTCCGCTCAGTGGATATTCCTTCCACGTACGGCAAGTCGTTCAGGGTGCTGCCCAGTTCAATGAACACGGCGCTCGCGCTGTCTGCGAGAGATTGATATCGGTCTATCGAAATAAATTCGATGTCCCCAACGGCTCAATCGCCTTCTCGCTTCATATTGGGGTAACCGCTCACAACGGCGGCCCTGAAATGTCTGCTGAGGAAATCCTGCAAAAAGCAGAGGAAGCCTTGAAGCAATCCAGGCTCAAGGGGCCCAACACCTACGTCATGCTCTAAAAATATTTATTGATTACCCATTAAGGAGAAACCATGCCCTTCTATCACAAGCTTGGTAAAGTTCCACACAAACGCCATACGCAATTCAAAAAAGCCGATGGAAAACTGTATCGCGAAGAAGTGATGGGGCTGGAGGGATTTTCGTCCATCCAATCCATTCTCTATCATCATTTTCTTCCACCGCGTGTGAAGATGACGGAAGACCTCGGCAGCGCCAAACCCGAATATGTAGACTTCGGCCCAATCCGTCACCGCGCCTTCAGAACGGATCAAACTCCGCTCGGGCCTGATCCTGTTTCGGCGAGGATTCCCCTCCTCGGCAATAACGACGTCATCCTCGGCGTTTCGCGTGCAAAAGACAGCATGGGCTATTTTTATCGCAACTCACAAGCCTATGAGACCTGGTGGGTGCACGATGGCAGCGGCACACTCAAAAGCCAATTCGGAAATCTTCCGTTTCGCAAAGGCGATTACATCGTTATTCCTTTTGGCGTCACCTGGCAAATGGAATTGAGCGAGGAATGCAAATTCTTCACCATCGAAAATCCCAGCCAGATCGAGCCGCCAAAACGCTACCGCAACAATTACGGTCAACTGCTTGAACATGCCCCCTACTGTGAACGCGACATCCGCCTCCCTGAAGAATTGGAAACCCACACCGAGCGCGGAGATTTCGAAGTGCGCGTGAAAGTGCGCGACAGATTATCGCGTCATGTGCTCGATCATCATCCCTTCGATGTCATCGGCTGGGACGGCTATCTCTACCCGTGGATCTTCAACATCGAAGATTTCGAACCCATCACAGGCCGCCTGCACATGCCACCACCCATTCACCAGACCTTCGACGCACACAATTTTGTCGTGTGCTCATTCGTCCCGCGCCTGTTCGATTACCACCCCGAAGGCATCCCCGCGCCGTACAATCACTCCAACATCCAATCTGACGAAGTGCTATATTATGCCGAAGGCAATTTCATGAGCCGCAAAGGCATCGACCGCAGTGACATCAGCCTGCATCCGTTCGGGCTTCCGCACGGCCCGCAGCCAGGCATGACCGAAGCCAGCATTGGCAAAGCAGAAACGCAGGAACTCGCAGTGATGGTGGATACCTTCCATCCGCTGAATCTCACAAAGCAGGCTGCTGAAATGGAAAAGCCCGAATACATGTCCACCTGGCTGGAAGGTGACGGAGAATAAAATGAATTTGAGCACAGCACACATCAAGGATAAAAACTTCCGCAAGCTTTCGCAAAAAGTCGTCGCTGAGATGAAGCGGCTGTCCATACCGGGCGTTGCCATCGGAGTATGGCATAAAGGCAGGGAACACTCTGACGGGTTTGGAATTACCAGTATTGAGAATCCGCTTCCAGTTACGTCAGATACGTTGTTTCAAGTCGGCTCCATCAGCAAAACCTTCACGGGCACCCTCATCATGCAATTGGCGGAGCAGGGCAAAGTCAATCTTGATGCGCCTGTGCGCACTTACATCAAGGATCTAAAACTGAGTAACAAAGCCGTGGAGAAGCAGGTCACCGTGCGCCATTTGCTCACGCACGCGGGCGGCTGGGTCGGTGATTATTTCAACGATTTCGGTAACGGTGATGATGCGCTGGCAAAGATGGTGAAGGACATTGAGCATCTTCCGCAGGTGATGCCGCTCGGAAAAATTTGGTCCTACAACAACACGGGCTTCAATATCGCCTCGCGCCTGATCGAAGTAGTGACGGGCAAGCCTTACGAACAGGCTGCGCAGGAAATGCTGCTTGACCCGCTGGGACTGAAGATGAGTTTCTTTTTCCCAAGCGACCTGCTCATCACATACCGTTTTGCGATGGGACATTACAACGAAAACAAAAAGACCTTCGTCTCGCGTCCGTGGGCCATTGGGCGGGCAGGCAACGGCGTGGGCGGTGTCGTCAGCACTGTGAAGGACTTGCTGTCTTATGCGCGCTTTCACATGGGGAGCGGCAATCGCATTATCAAACGCAAATCGCTGGAAACCATGCGCGTACCGCAGATCAGCGCAGGCGGGCGCGGACAAATGGGTATCACTTGGTTCATCAATAAATCGGGTCCGCTCACCCGTTACAGTCACGGTGGTGCCACCAATGGACAGCAGGCCATGTTTGTATTCATTCCTGAAAAGGATTTTGCGCTGACCCTGCTTACCAACAACGATAACGGCGGTGTGCTGAATAACAATCTCGTGAGCCTTGCGCTCGAAGTTTATTTCGGAATCAAGCCAACACTGCCGAAGCCGATCAAGGTCATTGCAAATGAGTTGAAGGAATACGTCGGCTCGTATCGAATCGGCACCGAAGCGTTTGACCTGAAACTCAAAAATGGTGAACTTATCTTTCAGCATATTCCCCCTCGGCGGCTTTCCCACGCCCGATAGCCCGCCCGGGCCTGCCATGCCGCCCATGCGAATTGCCTTCTACGAAAAAGATCAGACCCTGATGCTGGACGAACCGATGAAAAACGGCATCGGTGATTTCATTCGCGACGAAAATGGACGCGTGCAATTCTTCCGCATTGGCGGACGCGCCCATAAAAAAATAAAATAACGAGGAGAATTATGAAAAAAATCATGGGGCTGTGTCTTGCGGTGGGAATTTTCATTTCGGCCTGTACAATGCCCTCCACAACAACAGGGCCTTCGGATCAGGAAATTGCCACTGCCGCCGCATTGACCGTACAGGCAGTAATCTCTACACCGCTTGCCAGCCCAACCGCAGCAGGCAATCCGCAGGTGCTGGCTTCTCCAACCGTGGCTGACGGAACGATCGTTGCCGCTACACCGACATTTTCCCAACCCATGGCAAGCGTCGGAGATGTGGTCAATTGTCGCAGCGGCCCGGGCACCAATTTCGAACGAGTCACCCAGATCCTGCCAGCGGAATCGGTGAAGATCGTCGGTTTCTTCCCACCGAATTATTGGGTCGTCAACACGAAGGATGGTGATTGCTGGCTATCGGGAGAATTCACAACACCAGTCGGCAGTTTCGCCGCCATCCCCACTGTCACTGCGCCGCCCACCCCTGAAGGCGGCGGTCCCGAAGCCGCCACCTTCCCCAAAAACGGTTGGACGTTCTTCTGTTATGGTCTGGGGAAGGCCGACATCACACTCTCATGGAATGACAATGCCGAAAACGAATCAGGATACCGAATCGTGAGAGACGGAGAAAAGGTGGCTGAACTGGCTCCAAACACAAAATATTACGCAGAAACGATCGACCTCAGCCCCGGTGAAAGCGTCGCTTATCAGATTCAGGCTTACAACGAAGCTGGCAGTTCTGACAGTGTAACGGCAACAATCACCTGTCCGTAGGCAATTGCTACTTAAAATAATACGCCGACATTTTCATGTCGGCGTATTGCATTTATTCTTCTCCAAACTGCTCTTTTGTCTTCTTCGTCTGCTTGCCGCGTTCGTCCGTGGAAAGCAGACGTTTACGAATGCGGTATGACTCCGGGGTTACTTCAAGCAATTCATCATCCGAAAGGTATTCGATCGCTTCGTCCAAACTCATTGAGCGCGGAGGTGTCAAACGGATTTCCATATCGCCGCCTGAAGCGCGCATATTGGTCAAATGCTTCTTCTTACAAACATTCACCGAAAGGTCACCGCCGCGGGCATTTTCGCCAACAACCATGCCTTCATAAACGGCCACGCCGGGGACCGACGAATAATTGTCCGCGCTCTTCGGCAGCCTTCAGCGCATACGCTGTGGTTGTACCTGCTTCCCACGCCACGATCGAGCCTTTTGTTCTGGAAGAGATCGGGCCAGCCATTTCATCATAGCCATTGAAGATCGTGTGCATAACGCCTTCACCACGGGTGGATGTAAGGAACTGATAACGGAAGCCAAGCAAACCACGGGTCGGGACAATGTAAACAATGCGCGTCATACCCTGACCTGCATCATGCATCTCCATCATTTTGCCTCGGCGGCTCCCAAGCATTTCCACGACAACGCCGACGGTTTCATTGCTGGTCTCGACATGGACTTCTTCATAAGGCTCAAGCAATGCCCCATCATCTGCCTTGTGGAAAATGACCTCAGGCCTTGAAACCTGGAATTCGTATCCTTCACGGCGCATGGTTTCAATCAAAATTCCCAAGTGCAATTCACCGCGGCCCGAGACCAAAAAGTTCTCAGCGGAATCGGTGTCGTCCACACGGAGGGAGACGTTAGTACGAAGTTCATCGTATAAACGCTCACGCAGTTTTCGGGAGGTACTCCAAGTCCCTTCTTTGCCAGTAAAGGGAGAGGTATTCACACCAAAGGTCATGCGAACGGTAGGTTCTTCAACTTTAATGGTGGGCAAAGCCACAGGACTGGCGGGGTCAGCTAATGTCTCGCCGATGGCAATACCTTCAAGGCCAGCCAGGGAAATAATATCGCCTGCTTTTACTTCATCGATTTCAACTTTGTTCAAGCCTTTGAAGGAATATAGGTAACGTGCACTTTCAGGCAGGATGGATCCATCCAGCTTCATGCGGGCCAGCTTCTGCCCCGCTTTGATCGTACCCGCAAAGACGCGGCCAATGGCGGTCACGCCGCGATAGTCATCATAACCAAGCATGGTGACAAGCAGCTGCAAAGGCGCATCCACATCCACTTTGGGAGCGGGGATATGCTTGAGGATCACATCAAACAAAGGCTGCAGATCATCCCCCAGTTCAGGGGTAAGACCCGCTTTTCCTGCAGTCGCTTGAGCATACACGACTGGGAAATCCGCCTGTTCTTCAGACGCACCAAGCTCGATGAACAAGTCAAATGTTTCATTGAGCACGCGCGCGGGTTCAGCATCTTTTCGATCTACTTTGTTGATCACGACAACGGCTTTATGTCCGAGCTCGAGAGCTTTCTTCAACACAAAACGTGTCTGAGGCATGGGGCCTTCCGCTGCATCGACAAGCAGGAGGACGCCATCCACCATATTCATCACGCGTTCCACTTCGCCGCCAAAATCAGCATGTCCCGGTGTATCCACAATATTGACTTTAATGGTCTTGCCACTGGGGTCAATGAGGGAAATGGCTGTGTTCTTGGCAAGGATTGTGATGCCACGTTCGCGCTCAAGGTCATTTGAATCCATTACGCGCTCTTCAACGTGTTGGTGCTCACGGAAAGTGTGCGATTGACCAAGCAATCCATCTACAAGGGTGGTCTTGCCATGATCGACGTGAGCGATAATGGCGATGTTACGGATGTCAGTTCGTTCAATAAGCATAGGGTCTCTTTATTGGTTTTATGAGGTAGGCAGGCAAGGAATGAATGAAATGGGCAATTTTGAATTTTCCATTGCGAGTGGTTTGTCAGACCGAGGTAAGACACACAAAAACCCCCGACGGGAGGGCCGAGGGCTTGAAATCAGTGGTTCGGCGTGCGAGATGTATATTATCAGATTGTGATGTTTTTGGGTAGGGCACGCAAAGAAGGGGCGGTCTGTTTGCACGTATCTTGATAGGCCAGCTCGCCAAAATATCCCAATTAACTTGAAATGCACAGATTCTACATTTACCCAGTAAAATTGGCTTTATTATGGGAGTGCATCCATATTACGTCGCACATATCTCTGTCCTGCTGGCAAGCAGTTTCATCGGATTCCTATTACTGCTTCGGGTATGGAACTTTCGTTCCCTACCGGGTGCATATGGATTAATCCTAGCCATCCTTTGCGCTGTGGAATGGTCCCTAGCCTATGTGATGGAAATTGTTCGTTTGGATATGGCTGAAAAAATCTTCTGGGGGAAACTGCAGTATTTTGGAATCTCCTATGTAGCGCTCGGCATGTTCATTTTTACAATCAACTATAGCGGCCACGGGGCATGGCTGACCTCTATTCGAAAAGCCTGGCTGGCAATTTTGGCAAGCGTTGGATTTGTCGCCGCACTTACCAATGATTGGCACCATCAAATCTGGACTGACATTCAATTTACCGACAATCTTGCATTCGGCCCGCTGCAGTTGACGCATGGGATCCTATTTTATTTTGTCGTCGCCGTTCAATATATTCTACTCATATCTGTCACAGTGATATTTTTCCAGGTTGCCTTTCGCGGACAGAGCCTATATCGCATCCAATCAAGCATCATGCTGATAGGGATGTCATTTCCATGGATGGCGAATCTGGTCTATGTAATGGGCTGGTATCCTTTTCCTGGCATTGACATCACCCCATCGCCCTTACCTTCTCAGCCATTGCACTTTCCATCAGTTTCCTGCGTTACCGCTTTATGGACATGCTTCCCGTAGCGCATGATTCCGTTTTCAAAGCAATGAAAGACGGGGTGATCGTTCTGGATCACAAGGATCGGGTTGTTGATATTAATCCAATGGGTGCGCAAATTTTCCAGCAATACGGAAATTTGTTAGGCAGTGAGGTCGCATCCCTCTTCCCTGATTGGAAAAAATGGAAGGGAAATGATCCCCAAGGTGACATCCACCAGGAAATTTTTATCAACCTTGCAGGCGAGACTTTAACTTTCAAACTGCGAGTCACGCCCATCCTGGAGCAGCATGTTGGACGTGACGGGCACATCATCCTCATCAGCAACATCACAGAACAAAAAAAAGCTCAGGAACAACTGATGGAAGCGAGTCGCTTGAAGAGTCAGTTACTGGCCAATCTGGGCCACGATCTGCGCTCACCCCTGGGCGCGATCATCGGCTATGCTGAGATGCTGGAAGATGGCTCATTCGGCCCCATGAGCAATGAGCAGGTAAAAGCCACATCCGAGATTCTTGATGGTGCCAACCAATTATTGTCATTCATTAACAATCTAGTCGGTCAGGCACAGATCGAAACAGGAAGGGTTGTCCTGCGGGAATATCCCTTTAATGTGGAAGAAGTTATCGGCCCGTTACTCTCTACCCTAAATTTCCATGCCCGCAAAAAAGGGCTGACCCTTGTACAATTCATTGATCCCACCCTTCCCAGAAAACTTGTCGGGGATCAGTTTTGGTTAAGACAGATCGTGATGAATCTTGTGCACAATGCTGTCAAGTTTACCGACAAAGGTTCAGTCACGGTTCGATTCATTGTTAAAAATGACGATGAATGGGCCGTACAGGTCATGGATACCGGTATTGGCATTCCCCCGGAAGCACAAAAACGCGTTTTTCAAGCCTTCGAACAGATAAACAGCATGGAAAACTCCAAACAAAGCGGTTTTGGTCTTGGCCTATCCATTGTCGCAAAGTTGACTTCTATCATGAACGGGAAAATCGAGTTGACAAGCGAGGCAGGCAAAGGAAGCACCTTTACAGTTATTCTGCCGCTTAAGGAAGTTGTCGAACAGGAAGGTCCTGTGATGTTCGTAAGATAATAACGGGGATTCAAATTCAGGCTTACAGTAGCTACAATCGCGCCGACCTGCCTGCTTTTCTCAGATCACGATAATGCCACCAAACCTGCCAGATGCGAAACGCTGCCTCCATCTGGATCTTGATCGACATTTTTGATCTTCCCCAACGACGATCAGCAAAATAAATCGGAGCCTCCCCGATCTTAAATTCGAGGCAATGCGCAAGATAAGCCATTTCCACTAGAAACACATATCCATTGGATTGAATACGCTCAAACGGGACCTGCTGCAACGTCTCGCGACGCCACATTCGGTACCCCGTGGTTACATCATGCAAAGGCAATCCCAGAATGGTGCGGGCATAATAATTACCAAAAGCGGAAAGGCTTCTGCGCCATAAAGGCCAACGCTCATCCACTGAGCCTCCTTTTACATAACGGGAGCCCAGAACAACATCATTGACCTGCAACAGACTTGCCATATCCAATAATGCAGAAGGGTCATGCGAAAAGTCCGCATCCATTTGAACAATTGCGTCGACGCTCCCATCCATCACTTTTTGAAAGCCGTTCAAATAGGCCGAGCGCAATCCCATCTTGCCGGGACGATGAAGCACTTCAACACGGCCGGGATATTTCGAGACCAATTCATCCGCTACACGGCCAGTACCATCGGGACTGTTATCATCCACTACCAAAACATTGATATCAAGCGGGAGAGAAAATAAAGCGGAGACCAGTTTGGGCAGGTTCTCCGCTTCGTTATACGTGGGTGTTACGACTGTAATACGCAAACAAACTCCTATTTCTTAAGCCGAACAAGCTCCGCTTTGACTTGATTTGCATCGGCAAATTTGTCTTTTAGCGAAGAGAGCTCAGCCAGTTTCACCCCAAGCCGGTTCTTGCTATTGACCATTTGCTCGCGGTCTTTGATCGGGTAGAAATACTCCACAGACTGCTCAAGGCGTGCGCGAAGCTTTTCGCTCAAGGCTGCCAGGTTAGAGGGCGGAATGACGAGAATAAAATCAGTTGTGGTTACATGACCTAGAAAATCTTCAGGGCGGCTGGTTTCCCGCATCGTGTTCACGATCATCAAACTGATCGCGCGCAACACATCATCCGACGCGACAAACCCATAAGCCTCGCGGAAGGAATCCATGTTCTCGATGGAGACAAACAACGCAGCAATACCGTCTTTACCAACGACTTCCGAGAGTTTTTCATCCACCAAGGCGCCTTCGGGCAGGCCAGTCACCGGGTTGGTCAACGAACCCTGGCTGACACGCTTGAGCGCATTGCGCACGCGCAGGCGTAATTCCTGAACGTCGAAAGGCTTGGTAATGTAATCGTCCGCGCCAATCTCCAGCCCTTGCAGGCGATCTGAACGGTCGCGTTTTTCAGTTAAGAAGATAATGGGGACTTCAGAGGTACGGCGGTCACCACGCAGGCGACGGGCTACCTCGTACCCATCAATATCAGGAAGGCGAATATCAAGAATCACAAGGTCTGGATGAATGGTTTGACAGGAACGGACTCCGTCTTCACCCCAATTAACGGTAAACACGTCATAGCCTTGAACGCGGAAATAGGCGTTCAGCATTTCAGCCACGTCAAGGTCGTCTTCAATGATGAGAATTTTGGACTTAATGTCTGTCACGCCAGACCTTCACTATGAGTTATGAAATCGGTTCTTTTTGTATGATGAATTCGCAAACGGTATCGCCAATGGCAACACATTTGGATTCGTTGACGCGGAATTCATTGCCACCAGAAACCCATTTCAGGCTTTCTTGCAACAAGCCAGCAGAAATGAAACAAACGGGTTTATCCGCGCCTGTGCGCCCCCAACAACATGGGCACTTATGGATCGTCCATATCCATTCTGAATCTTTCTCTTCAACAGTGGTTTGCTGGTCGCTTAATTGGCTGAATATTTTTGCAAAAGCTGGCAGACCAATTCTCAGCTTGGATTGAAGCGGAAGTACTACAAAGGCTAAATCCGCTGCACCGGCCAAAGCACCAAAATTGCGCAATGCGTCTGAAAAAGTGGCACGTCCAGCTCGAAGGGCTAAACCACGTCCACCGCGTGGGCCATACATCTCCTCCAAAGCAGAGCCGATCGCCGAAAGTTCAGCAAAATCGAAACCCTTATCCAGGTTATCCGGAGGGTAATTCTCGATATAGTTATTCATGCCTGCTAAATTCAAAATGGCGTTCAAACCATTCTTGCCCATCACTTCTTCCAAAGACTTGATGGTGATCATGCCAAACTTATTGGGGTAATACAATCCGCTTTTTTGCAAGGGGGCCATATAACAACTCCACTAAATCAACTTCGCCAGATCTTCGGCGGCGCGTCGCATATCAAGGAAGATCAGGCCAAGTTTGGCCTGTTCGCGTGCCAGTGCAGTGAGGACAGCTTCATCACCGACAGACATCAAAACAACATACCCCTTCAAGCCTTTAATGTAAACCTGCTCGAGGGAACCACGTCCTAGCTCACTTGCAATACGCTCACCCAATGAAAGCATGGCCGCAGACATGGCAGAGACACGATCCTCTTCAACACCTTGCGGAAGAGCAGATGCAATACTCAGGCCATCAACACTAACCACTGCCGATGCTTCAATATCAGGTGATGAAGCCTGCAATTCTCGCAGGCGATCCACCATTTGTTGCGAACGATTTTTGGACAAACAGCCCTCCTACAGGGAGCGAACACCCAATTGTGTGGGATGCCGACTTCAATATAATAGTGGCACTATTTTAGAACATGGCATTCATTGTGTCAAGTTCGGCAACTTACATTCTTACAAAACAGCAAACTACACATGCTATAATTTCCCATCATGAAGCAAATTGGCAAACTCCTTTTTATCTCATATATCTTCCTTGCAATGTCACAATCTGCATACGCACAGGAGCAAACGCCACCCATCGAGCCGGAAAGCGGCGGGATCGTGTGCGAACCCGATGTTTATCTCTCAGAACCCGACAATTGCCAGCCTTTTGGACCCTCTGCCTACTTGACCGAGCTCGCACGCCTCGGGATTACAATACCACCTCGACCACTCCCCGCTTCAAAACCTGACCCGAGCCTGACTCAGCTCCCCTATTTTTATTTCCACCTTGACGAAGACTACGTGCCGATCTATGGCGCACCTGGCGAAAAAGGCCCCGGCGGACAGCAATTTCCCCCAGGCTTCGTTTACGTTTCCTATATCGATCGAGTAGAGCAAAACGGCGTGTACTATTTGATGCCAAATGGAGGCTGGATTCCCGGTAAAGGCGCGCGCGTCGGTGAAATCTCAAGTTTTCAAGGGCTTGTCTTCACTTCGACGCCAAAAAACTCCTTCGGCTGGGCGTTTGAACTTCTCCCTATCATGAAATCTCCAGGCTACAATGCAGCACAAACTGGTCGTCAGGTCATGCCTTTTGAAGTTGTAACCATCTATAACACACAGATCATGGACAACGAAGAATGGTACATGATCGGTCCCGATCAGTGGCTGGAAGGCCGCAAAGTGGCACGTGTCATCGTAAACACAACCATCCCACAAGGGGTCACAGCCAATCGCTGGATCGATGTTGACCTCGCTGAGCAGACTCTCGCTGTCTACGAAAATAATCAACTCATCTTCGCCACCGTCATCGCCAGCGGGCTTGAACCATTTTGGACACGCCCTGGGATTTTCCAGATCTTCGAGAAAAAAGAAACCGAAACGATGCGAAACAACGATATGACAGATTTCTATTATCTCGATAACGTTCCATGGACTATGTACTTTGACGGAGCACGCGCACTACATGGCGCCTACTGGCGCACACGTTTTGGGTATCCTCAATCTCACGGGTGTATCAATCTATCTGTCGGCGATTCACATTGGCTCTTTAATTGGGCAACGGTTGGAGATTGGGTCTACGTCCATGATCGGACTGGTCTGACCCCTACAGACCCGGCACTTTATACTGGCGGAGCGTATTGACATCGCCATACCCTCATGGTAAACTATCGCCCGCTTAACTAATTGGTCCCGTGGTGTAGCGGCCTAACATGCGGCCCTGTCAAGGCCGAGATCGCGGGTTCGAATCCCGTCGGGACCGCACTTGAGCAAGTGGCAAAAAGCCGACTGAAAATGAGGAAACTCATTGGAAGTCGGCTTTTTGCTTAATTTTGACCAGCCTACCATTCTTTGACCCACGGTTCGAGCAGATCAAATTCCTTGAAACCCATCGAATCATACAACGCATACGCAGCAGGTGAATAAGAACTGACCGTTGCAAGGGTTGCGCCAAGTTTGTGCGCGCGGCGCAACCCTTCACTCACGACCATTTTTCCAAGTCCGCGTTTTTGGTGATTAGGATGCGTACCTACAGGCTCAAAGACCGCAGTCCTTGTAATGTCGTCGAACCAGACCGTACAGAATGCGGCAAGGTCTCCATCAGGCGCAACAGCCACGATATCAAGGTCGCGTCGATAAATGGGAACACACTGAACATTTCTGTACCATTCCCAGCCTTGGTATTTTTCATCGGGTTCATCGGAATGAAAAACCTTCCACGAGAGCCAACTGCGTGCGGGTAATTCGCTCTCATCACCCAAGGCTCGAACGGCGTATCCGCTTTGAGAAACAGAATCAGGTATCGGCTGGGTGAAGAAGCGGCGGCGCATATGTTCAGCTAAAAACTTCGAGCGGGAATATCCACGCTGTGTAAAAAGTTGTTTCGTCGAGTCGTCAGCCGCATTCACCCATACGATCAATTCCTTCTTTCCATTCTCTTTGAGGTTGGGAAGTTTTTGTTCGGCGACATTCAACATCTCGGAAAGTATTCCATCGTTCTTAAAAGCGGGGTGGATTTGAAAAAACGCTTCGCCACTACCATCGGGGTTGAGTACTGCGACGATCTGCCCATTCTCCTCCCAAAGCGTGATCACGTCCTGTAAGTTGAAGTGAAAAATATTTTCGTTGACATGCCAGCGCCAGTAATCCCAGCGTAAAAGAGACCAGGAAAAATCATGGCGGTCATTGAGCAGGGACACCTGACGCAGAAATTGACGGATGCGCCAGTAGTCTTCTTCAGCTTGAAAAGATCGCATTATTGGTTTCATATTCCCTTTTTCAGATAAAAAAACTCTCCAAAAAGAGGAGAGTCTCATGATTATTGTTTTGCATTTTTATTTTGCAAAAGCTCATTCAACCTTGGATGCCCGGAGTAAAAGCCACGGTAACTTTCTGGCAACTCTACAGCGATGCGACACATGATCTCATCTGTGGCTTCGCGCATGGCTTGTTCACGACCGCTGCCTTTGGGGATCTCAATTTGGAACGCATCTCCGGCCACGACTTTTATCTTCGAACGGCGCAAGCGCTTCAAGTTGGCTACCACACCGCTATCTTCTGTTCCTGTAAGCGCAACGGGCATGACGGGGTATCCGCTCTTGCTTGCCAAAAAGGCAACGCCAAGTTTTCCTTCCTGCATGGATGCGGTCTTTGAACGTGTCCCTTCAGGGGCAATGACCATCAAACCGCCTTTTTGCATACGTGCCAAAATTTCACGCAATGCTGCGAAATCCGCCTCGAAACGATTAAGCCAGATGGCATTTGCTGCACGGCCGATCGCACCAAAGATCGGATGGTCCTTGTACTTCTCAGCCACGGCCATAATGATATCCTCGCGGTCAAGGATATATAACAAAACAGCTGTATCAAGGCGGCCCAAGTGGTTGGCTGCGATCAAAACATTTCCCTGCGGAAGTTTTTCCAGCCCAACCACCTCCACATCGGCAATGATGTTCATAACAAAGCGGACAATGGAGCGAAGAGTTTTAAATTTCATGGGTTTATTGTACCGCTTAGCAATTCCTTTAGTTTTGGATGTTCGGCATAATAGCCGCGGTTCTTTTCTGGCAGCATCGCCGCGATGCGGCACATGACTTCATCGGCATATTCTTGCAAAATTTCGTCACGGTTTTCCCTAGGGAATGGCGGCAGTGTAAATGGCTTGCCCGCAGTCAGGTGGATCTCCGTGCGGCGAAATCGTTTTAGGTTGGACAGCACAATGCGATCCTCTGTCCCTGCGATCGCGACCGGCACGATCTGCCACCCTTTTTTGGAGGCAAGATAGGCCACACCCGGCCTGCCCTGCGCCATCTTTTCATCGCGGGCACGCGTACCTTCAGGGGCAATTACCAGGGTCTGCCCGTCAGCCATCCGATTCCAGATTTCGCGCATGGCTTTCAAGTCCGGGTTGAATCGATCGATAAAGATGAAATTAAGATGTTTCCCCAAAAATCGCCAAAGCGGATTCTCCTCCCATTTCTCGGCAACGGGGATAAATAGATTCCAGTTATCCAGCGCATAATATGCCATAGGGGCATCTAAAAAGCCGAGATGATTGACAGCAATGACAAACCCTCCTTTTTCAGGAAGGTTTTCATACCCGCTGATCTTAATTTTAGTAAATGAATTTAAAACAAAGGGAATCAACCAGCGCAGGAAACTTCTCATGGGTTAATTTTACACGCTTTCCATTGCTCCCGCCAAAGGATTAAAAAAGAAACCCCGCTCTCACAGGGTTTCTTTTTTAATCCAAACTCACTCAGGTGGAAATTTCAATTCACCTGTCTTTGGAGGCGTCTTATCTCCATAAGTATCATACATTTTCAGATATACCTCACGGTCAACAGGAGTAATATCGATTAGCTTAAAGCCAATATTAAACATGTTGGGATCGAATTGATCAGGCCTGCACCACATTGGGCGCGCTTTGAGAAGGATATATGTTTTGTTCGATATCTCGCCAATTTGATCGATGTAAAGACGAAGATCCACATTGAGCGGAATACTCTGGGTGCTGTCAATTCGAAATCCACCCGTGCTGATATCCGCAATGTGTCCGATCACTTTTCCACTAGACTCTTCCTTGACACGCATATAGTAGGAAAAATTCCTTCGCGCCAGATTACGTTGTTCCGTTTCCATTGTAAGCCTCCTTAACAATAATCAAAGAAACAATAAGGCGAAATCAGTATATACCAATACAAGGAAGGAATCAATCGGACTTAAGTATCATTCCTCAAAATATGAGTCAGAATGGTGGCCCCTGAGCCGCCAATATTTTGCGCCATGCCGATCTTTGCATCGGCTACCTGGGTTTGTCCACACTCGCCGCGCAATTGCTGGACAACCTCCACAAGTTGATAAACACCCGTTGCGCCAACTGGATGTCCACGGGCTTTCAATCCGCCGCGAGTGCAGACGGGCACACGACCCTTGGGGCTGATCTCGTTATCGAGGGCAAGTTTCACCCCCTGACCCCTTTCTGCAAATCCGCTGGCTTCCAACGAAAGCGCTGCCATGATTGAGAATGCATCATGAAGTTCAAACACATCAATATCTTTCGGAGTGACACCAGCCATTTCGTAAGCATGTTTTGATGAAGCATACGCGGCCTGCAAAAACATGGGGTCTTTGCGTGAGTGGACCGCGATTGTATCCGTCGCCACAGCCGAAGCTGCGACAACAACGCGCGGTTTTCTCATCACTTTATCCGCAGGGACGATCACCATTGCCGCTGCGCCATCTCCGATCGGGGAGGCATCCAGCAAATTGATGGGCGTTGCCACCATGGAGGATTTCTCGAACTTCTCCACGGATATTTTTTCATGCAAACGCGCATATGGATTATGCATGGCATTGGCATGGGCATTGATCGAAAATTGGGCGAAGTCTTCGTGTTTCCAACCGAATTCGTGCATGTAGCGGCGCATGACCAACGCATTGATTCCCACAAAGGAAATGCCTTGTTCCACTTCATAATCTGCATCGGCGGCGGTGGCCAGGGCGGCGGTGACATCGCGGCCAGCCTTGTCGGTCATCTTTTCGACACCCACTACCAGCGCCGATTCTATGTCACCGGAGGCAACAGCCATCAGCGCGGCACGAAACGCGGCGGCCCCTGATCCGCAGGCCGCTTCGATCTTTACGGCTTCCTGTTTCCACAATCCGATCCAATCCGCAAGGTAGGCGCCGAGTTGATTTTGACCATTAATGAGAGGCGAAAGCATGTTGCCCACAAAAAGCGCATCGACTTTTTCCACACCGGCATCCTGCATGGCGGCAAAGGCGGCATCACCCGCGATCTCGCGCAGGGATTTTTCCCAATGTTCATCTATTTTGGTTTGACCAATTCCAAGGACGGCTATTTTTCTCATGTATCAAATTCTACCGCATTGCACTATCAGGAACTATCGAAAATCGGGGGAACAAAGTATAGTATCGCTCGTCTGATAGACAAACAATTTCTTCAAATCATTACAGATAAAAAGACGTTTTTATTGCGCCGCCAAGGAGAGAAGAATGTTACGAAAATATTTTATCGGTTCCCTTTTTATTGTTTTGCTTCTTATGGGCTGTGCTCAATCTACTGCCGCTTATCCCAACCCAGAGACAGAGACACCCACCTCCACCAGCCTGCCCATCCTAAGCGGCGACTGGAAAATCAAGATGACACATTCGGGTGGCATCATGGGCTTGTTGCGCTCGGTTGAAGTATCCGCTGACGGAAAATACACTGTGACAGACGAGCGCGCAAGCCAGACCTTCTCTGGCGAGTTGGGAGCCAATGAACTCGCGAAGCTGGTGGAAGTGATCTCAACCTCTGAATACATCTCCCCCAGCGGACCCGAAGGAATGGTCTGCGCCGATTGCTTTGTATATGACTTGGAAATACAGGGAAGCGATTCAACTTTGACAATTCAACTGAACGACATCAACCTTCCAGACTCAGGAATGGCGCATGTCGTGGGTTACCTGCGAGGCTTGATCGACAAAGCTTTGAAATGAACATGGACAAGTTTGAATGGCGTGAAAAGTTTCTGGAAACGATATCTAATTGTTGCAGCGAGGGGAAGGACGCTGTGGAATATATTCGCACGAACAAAATTACGATCGGAATTAAACCTGCACGAAAAAGCGTAGGCGCATTTTGGACGATCACAAAGCATGCCTACTTGAATTCGGTTTACTTTTCCCCCGAGTCGTCACTTGCCAATCCCAACGCATGGGTGCTGCTCATTCACGAGATCAGACACCTGCAGCAGGGATGGCGCATCGCGCTCTCCATTTATGGCGAACTGGACGCATGGCAATATCAATTCAACACACTCAAGAAGATCACAGCGGGGAAATTCCCCGAACCTGTTGAAGAGATCCTAACGCTTCCATTAACCATGGACCGTAAAACTCTGAGCCGCGCACGCAGGCTGATGACCCAGCATGCAGGGAAAGGTTACGGAGCAAACCTGCTTCCGCTTTATCCAATACACATGGAAATGAAATATTGGACTCCCAAGACTGATATTAATCTACGCGACTTCTTTCAAAAATAACAGGATTTTTTAATGTATTGGGTCTCGTCTTGTTGTATGCTATCAGCAGAAACAAGAAAGGAGGTCGCGATAGATATACCACCTGAACTATTTGAAAATGGAAAGGTCGAAATGCTTTGACCTGGTTCAAGTTCGCTTGAACACCAGACGTTCCCCTAACGATATAACGGTTGCAAATTCGCGCCTTTCCTATACAACAGAAATAAAGAATGTCGACGGGCAGGTATTCCCTGCCCGTCTTTTTGTTTAAAGTGCGGATAATGCCTTCCGCATTCTTTCCAATCCCTGCTCGAGGGTTTTCCGCGACGTGCCGAAATTCAAGCGTACATGTCCAGCGCCTTCATTTCCAAAGATCTTTCCCTCACTGAGCGCGACCCTGGCTTTGTCTTTGAAAAATTCGTAGGGTGAACCTTCGATATCTGTCTGGGTGAAATCCAGCCAGCCGAGATAAGTTGCCGCGGGAACCGTCGTGCGGACGCCGGGCATGTAGCGGGTGACATATTCCAACATAAAATTGCGGTTTGCGGTCAGGTATTCTTGCAATTCAGCCAGCCAGGGATCGCATTTTCCTGAGAAAGCAGCCCTTGCGGCGTGCAGTCCCATGCTCGCCACATGCAGGCTTAAATGACTCCTTTCGGCTTCGTAGCGTTCGCGCAATTCCTTGTTTGGAATGATCGCAAATCCGCAGAACAGCCCGGGCACATTAAATGTCTTGGACGGGGCCACCAATGTGATCGTGTTCTGTGCAACCTCAGACGATATCTTAGCCATCGGGATGAATGTATTTCCATCCAACAACAATTCAGAATGGATCTCATCCGAAACGATCAAAACCTTGTTGCGGATGCAAATTTCCGCCATGCGGGTGAGTTCCTTGCGCGAGAAAATAATCCCCAGCGGGTTGTGCGGATTGCACAACAGGAAAATTCCCGCTTTTTTCACCCGCTTCTCGAACAGATCCCAATCGATCTCGTAGCTGATGAGATTGCCTTCCACATTTTTCACGAACGGAATATCAAGCTGCGGAATCCCGACATTATTTTTCACCTGATGGAACTCGTTGTACACGGGAGTCTGAATCGCCACGCCTTTTTTAGGCGAGCAAAATGCACGGGCGGCGACCGTGAATCCACTGACAATGCCTGTCACAGTTAAGACCGATTCGGGTTTCACCTTCCATGAATACAAACGATCCATGCGAGCGGCGACGGTTTCCTGTATAACAGTGCCAGGAATTTCATATCCCAGCACGCCGTGATCCACAGCCTTGTGCAGCGCATCCAGGATCGGTTTCGGCGCGGGGAAATCCATATCGGCCACCCACATGGGCAGAATGTCTTTTTTGTACCAGGTCCACTTGGTGCGGTTGAAATTCTTTCTTCGATCGGGAATGATGTTGAAGTTTGTCATGTATCCTTTTGTTGGAGTGCGGTGTTGCTGCACCCTGATATGAAATGCGGACACGCCAACGCCGTGTCCCTATCTTTTATATGCGACGATCATCCCATCACGCATCGGCGTGAGCGAGACGATCCAGTCGCTATCTGACGTAATTTGTTTGGTGAACTCATGCACGCCGAGCGTTGCAGGCGAAACGTCCTTTTTGTCGAAAATACGTCCGTGCCAGAGCATGTTATCGATAATGAGCAATCCACCGCTGCGCAATTTCTCTTTGATCACAGGCAGCGACTCGGGATAGGCGTGCTTGTCAATATCGTTGAAGATGATATCGAACGGGCCATCGGTTTGACGAAGGGTCTCGACCGCCTCCGCCATATGGAACTGGACAAGGTCAGCGAATCCCATCTTAACGAGGTGCCTGCGTGCCCGATTTGACAGTTCCTCATCCCAAACAGTGTGATGCACAACACCGCCGCCAGTTTCCACAAGCGCCTTCGCAAACCAGGCCGTGGAATATCCGTAGCCTGACCCCAATTCAAATATGGACTTCGCGTTGACCATCCGCGCGAGTTGGTAGCAATAATATCCACACGCAGGACCAATAATGGGGAAATCGTTTTTCTCGGCGTAGGCTTCCATCTCCAGCAATTCCGCTTCACGCGGCGGAACAAGGGACACAAGATAATCCTGCACGGTTTGATAATCCAATTCACTCATGGCTACCTCCAAAGTTTATTCTCAAAGATAGGGGAATTGTACTACTCATAAGCAGGATGTTTTGGGATTAAGTTGTCATGACCCACCACAGAGATTGGAGGGATAATGATTCTGATGAAACGTCCCATTTTCGTTTTGTTAACCCTGCTTTTATTCAGCATTGCGTGTGTGGGAATATCCACGCCTGCTACGCAAACCGTGGCAGCGATACCAACTGGCACGAACGACAATCCACTGGTCTACGGGAACATCTCCCTAAAAGGGATGCCCGAATTCATTACACAAACACGTGCCGCGCTGGCATTGCTGGAAGAAAAAGACCCCGAAGCCTTCACCAAAATACAGACCTATATCGGCATCATCGAGCAGGGACAACACAGCGGCATGTGGGCCTGGGAGATTCCGCCGCGCTATGAAGTAGGCAACGCCACCGCGTTTTACAGCGTGACCTGGTACGCCTCTACAATTGCGCACGACGCCACCCACTCAGAACTCTACACCCGCTACCAAAACAAGCACCCCGGCGAGCCTGTCCCAGCCGAGGTGTACAGCGGCGTGGAGATCGAGCGCTTCTGTAACGGCTATCAACTGGAAGTGCTAAAACACATCGATGCCCCGCAGAATGAGATTGATTACATGTCCACACTGGATGGCACTCATTGTGATGTAGATAAAGACGGTGATTGTGATTGGGAGGATTACGAAAAGATTGGTAAAGGAATAAAGTATAATCCCATGAAAAAGGATTCGAAAAGAGATTTTCATTCTTGCGACGTAAAAACGGTGATCAACTTGATCGCTGATTATGCCCAGCATCACAAAATCCACCCTCTAATCGAAAAGGTGGAACGGGCCGCCGATGAACCCAAGGCATCCGACGTTACTTCATCACCGACAATCTGATATGGGGGCCGTTCAAGTTCAAAATCAAATATCGAGCTGAGATTATTTCGATCACAGAAAACACCGTCCACACCAGGCGTATCAATTCCAAACACAACCACCAATCTTACAATCAAGCCAAGCGGATAAACTTTGTAGAATCCTCGCGCCAAATTCAGGGCAACCTGCCCTAATAATTGGTGATAGAATACTCAAAGGCCATCGGCCTTTTTGAATGTACTTATCACATGCAAGGATCTCGCCCTGAATGAAATATAACTTCCGCCTGTTTTGGCGCACCTTCTATCGATCATTCTTCGACTCAAAAAACACCACAGCCCGCCTCACCCGCAAAAGAATCATTTTCCTCGCCCTTTTCTATCTCGTCTGGCCCATTGGCGGACTGATACACTGGTTCTGCTTTGCGCTCGATGACATCCTCTTCCCCGCTTACAAAAACCATCCCATCGAAAAACCGCTTTTCATCCTCGGCAACCTCCGCAGCGGATCGACCTTTTTGCATCGTCTGCTCTCAAGGGATACGGAAACCTTCACCAGCCTGACCACATGGGATATTTATCTCACCCCCTCTGTTACACAAAAGAAATTCACGCAGCTCATCGCAAGGCTCGATAACAAATACCTCAGCGGCACACTACACAAACTGCTCTATAAATTCGATGCCGCCACCCTCGGCAAGATCAAGATTCATCCCATCTCCTTCTTCCAACCCGAAGAGGACGAGAACATCCACCTGCACATTTGGGACGGCTACTTTGTCACCTTCCTCTTCCCTTTCATGGATGAGATGCCCAATTATCAGCATTTCGATGAAGCGCTCAGCCCCGCACACAAAAAACGCATCATGACCTTCTACCGCTCCATGATTCAGCGGCACATGTATGCGAACGGCAAAAAATATTTCGTAGCGAAGAATCCCGCTTTCAGCGCAAAGATCGAAACGCTCGCCGAATTCTTCCCCGAAGCGCGCATCATTTATCTCGCCCGTAATCCGCTCGATATGCTCCCCTCCACCATTTCGTGGATCAATTACGCAAGGAGGCAATTCACCGATCCAGGCGAAGGATTCTTTTACATCGACGAGATCGTGGACATGACCCAACACTGGTACAGTCACCCGCTTCAATATCTGGATGCGCATCCATCGCCCCGACACCTGATCATGAAATACGATGACTTGATCCAGCGCCCGGAGACAGTCATCCGCGCGTTCTATGAACAGTTCGGCTATCCCGATAAACCTGGCCTGCCCGTCATCATTGACCAGGCCGTGAAAGAAACCCTCACCTTCAACAGCGACCACGCCTATTCCTACGAAAGTATGGGCTTTACCCGCGAACAGATCGTAGCCATGTACCCCGAAGTCTTCAAACGCTTCAACTTCGAAACCCGTGAACCTTTCGTTGAATCTGAGCTGGTAAAAGTGGAAAGAAAAAACTAACTCATCCACCCAGAGCAGAGCCGCATGTTCTTCGCGGCGCAGTCGAAGGATGTTTTATAGCAATACTTCGATTACGCTCAATGCAAATACCATTAAACATTCAGTCGAGGCTTGGCCTCGACTGAATGTTTTTTACGGAAAATATTGTTGAAGCAGCCGCCCAGCTTCCTGGCCGTATTGACCTGCAGGGTCGGTGTTTTTTACGAAATTCAATTTTTCAAAAGCGGCTTCTCGATTACCCATCGAAAGATAAGTGAGGGCAAGGTGAATATGGGCCTGCAAATGATCGGGGAAACGAGCGATCAAATCCATGAAGACATTTTCGGCATTGGCAAACCTGCCCGAAGCAAGATAAGACCAACCCAACGCATCCAGGGCAAGCGGGTCGTTCGGTGCAAGTTCGACGGCTTTTTCTGCAGCGGGCAACCCCACATCTTCCAAGTGCACAGTATTTTCGGCGCAAAAGACCGCCAGCAAACGCCAATAGGTCGGGTCATTCGGTGCGAGTTCGGCGGCTTGTTGATATGCCGTAAATGCAGAGACAAGGTCGCCACGTTTGATGTGTGCGTTGCCGATCTCTGCCTGCCAGGTGGGGTTGGTTGGGTCGTATTCGGCGGCCAGCAAATACTCGGCCAGCATCTGCGAATATTTTTCCTGACGCCGCCAATACAATCCACGCAAAGCGCGGACAATGACGGATGTATGATCCAACGCGACTGCCTGATCCAATTCCACGATCCCACCTTGACCGATCTGCTGTTTTGCTTCGCCGAGCCACGCCCACGCCTCGGCATTCTCGGCGTCAATGGAAATGGCTTTCTCGAATGCCGTCATGGCCAATTCCCACTCTTGCACGAGCCCGAGGGCACGGCCCATGGTGACCATTTGCTGGGAGGCGTCGGGTTGTGTGGCAGATAAATTCAAGGCGGTGCGCAATGTCTGCACTGCGGGATCAAACTCAGGGTTAAGGGAGGAAGCGAGCATTAAATTGGAAAGAGCCTGTTCGGGCTCCAGGACACTCAACAAGAGGCCGAGTCTGTATCGGGCGTAGACATCTCCCCCATTTAGATCCAAAAGCAATTGAGATTCCAATGCGCTGCGTTCGGCCTCCCAATTTTTTTGCTGACGATAGGTGAAAGCCAGCAGACCATACAGCATGGGCGAATTATGATTTTTCAAACCCGCCTGAAATGCCGTGACCGCCGAATCAAGCTCGCCCAACGACAAATACGATGACCCCAGCCATACCCAACCTTCTTCAGAGAGTGTGGATGCGTGCGCAAAAAGATCGATGGCTTGGGTTGGATTTTCGTTTTTCGCCGCTGCAATTCCCGCTTTTTCCCACAGGTCTTCACGCCAGAAAAGGAAGCGCGCCGCCCGTTCGTAGGATTTCGCGGATTCGGCATAATTTTGCGCGGCAAATTCGGCATTGGCGCGTTTCAGCGCATTTTGACCTGTGAACAGGATCGGCAAAAAAATGGCGGCGAGAACCGCTGCAATCGCAACGGGAATGACGATCTTTTTATTCAGCATTGTAATGGTAATTATACGTGAGCGAACCATATTTTTTTGAACTGGCAGTATAATAAAGTTGAAATGAGCCCATTTATCAGTCAAATCCTTGAATTACTAACCATATCACCAGGCAACCTGGTCTATTATGTTGTGCTGGTGTTTGCCGTGGCCAGTGCGCTTCAATCGGCGTTCAATCATTGGCGGGCAAGTGAGTATCCACAAGCAAGACGGGCCCTGGTCGGGCTCGGTGTTTTGCTTGCCGCACAAGTGATCATGTTCGTGTTCAGCGGACTTGGCTGGCAGGATTTGATCGACCCAAATGCGATCCTGCCCCCCATGGATCGGGCCTTCATCGTTTTTGGAATTATCTGGATCACATGGGTTTACGCCTTTCCTGAACCCAGCCGCCCCGCAGATGCTGCGGCGGTTTTATTGAGTCTGTTGGTGCTTACGGCGCTTGGACTAAGTTTGCTCACCTGGCAGCCGCAGATCACAACAGTGACCTATAACCAGACTGCCGACGATTTGTTCTGGCAGATCGGCTCCATCCTTGCTGCGCTGATCGGGATTTCCATTTTATTCGTCCGCAAGCCAGACGGCATGTGGTATGGAATTGTCTTGTTGGGAATCGGTGCTCTTGGTCATGTGGGGCATTTGCTTGTGGCAAGCGATGGAAATTACTCGGGCATTGTCCGACTCGCTTATATGGTGGCATATCCGATTCTGCTGACACTGCCACAGCGTTTCTCTTCCACCCAATCTGTCAATGAATCATCGGCAAGACAGGCGGCGCAAAAACAGGATGATCTTGGGGAACGCAGACGCTACAGCACGGACCCAAAGACCTTCCACGCCATGCTTGCGCTGGCGGCTGAGACGAATCCAACAAAGGTAAGTCAGGCCATTACACGCGCCATCGCGCAGACCATGCTTTCTGATCTGTGCTTTATGATCTATCTGAACGACAGCAACAATCAACTCGCCATCGCAGGCGGTTATGACTTGATCCGCGAAGACACACTGGACGGCGGCTCGCTCAACAAAGGTTCGATCCCCATGCTGGCAAATTCACTGCAGCGTGGACGCCCGTTGCGAATGCCTTCGAGCAGCACCTCGGCCGATATTAAAGGCTTGAGCGATATTCTCGGGCTGACCAACCCTGGTCATCTTTTGAGTGTGCCGATCCTGACGCCAGAAAAGGAATCTCTGGGCGGCATTCTTTTACTCTCCCCCTATTCCGACCGCACCTGGACAGCCGAAGACCAAGCTTATCTCTCCAATATCGCCACATCGCTCGTACCGATCATCAAGCGCAGCCAGAAGGTCAACAAAATGGAAGCGCAAAGCAGTGAAGCGCTTTTACAGGTTGCCGATCTGGAACGCCGTGTGCGCGAGTTGACCGATGAACTGGAGAAAGCGCAAGCCGAAGTGCAAAAGGCTGGCTCTGTGGAAATGGCTTCCCTGCTTCAAGCACAGGAAGAATCTCAGCGTATCATTGAGCAGTTACAACTTGAAAACGGCGAACTGCGTTCAGGCAAGAGCCTGCAGCCAGGTTCATATTCCGCAACCCAGATCGAGCAGGAATTGAGGACCACCCTGCAGGAAGTCGCTTATTTGCAGAACCAACTCATGGAAGCTAACATGAAGACTCGCGAGTTGGAAAAAGGTCATGTGGCCGTCAAAAGCACGGAACAGGCGGAAGTCGTCGCTTCCATTGCGCAGGAATTGCGCCAGCCTTTGTCATCCATCGTCGGATATACCGACCTGTTGTTGGGTGAATCGGTGGGCATTCTGGGCGCGTTGCAGCGCAAGTTCGTGGAACGCGTCAAGGCTTCGACGGAACGCATCCGCAGCTTGACCGATGACATGATCCAGATCACAACATTGGAAGCGGAGTTGAACGATCTCAACCCCGAAGCCGTGGATTTGAATGCGATCATCGACAATGCCATGTCTTACACCAGTACGCAGGTGCGTGAAAAGAATATTTCCATGCACCTCGAATTACCGAAGACACTTTCGCCGATCCATGCTGACCGCGAGGCTTTGCAACAGATTCTCATTCACCTGCTGCAAAATGCAGGGGCGGCGACTCCGTTCGAAGGCACGGTCAGGCTCAAGGTCCAGACACGAAGCGAGGAGAATACCGAATTCATCCTCATTCAGGTGACAGACAGCGGCGGTGGAATTCCAGCAAATGAATTGCCGCGTGTGTTCACCCGCCTTTATCGTGCGGACAACGTTTTGATCCAAGGCGTCGGCGATACGGGCGTCGGCCTTTCCATCGCAAAGACCCTCACCGAGGCCCAGCATGGCCGCATCTGGGTGGAAAGCGAACAGGACACAGGTTCGACATTCAGTGTGTTGCTGCCCATTGCCGGCGGTGCAGAAAGTAAATCCAAAACCAAGCCTAAAGGAAAGAAATAATGCAAGGCATGCGCGATCTCAGAAACGCGCTGGTGGTAGCCCTGATCTCGATCGGTTTGACGGTCGGGGCATTATCCATTTCGCTTGTGGAATTTGTGCCGCAGGCCGCTCCCACCCCCACAAACTTTTTATTTCCTTCGCCCGCTCCGCTGACCGCCACGTTTACATTGGTCCCTACGATCACCCAGACCGCAGGCCCCGAATCTCCCACTCCCAGCCCAGCCCCTACATCGACATCCACCCCGCCGCCGCCGGTCTCGTGCCTGCCCCCCGCTGGCTGGAGTCAGGTGATCGTTCAGGCTGGTCAGACCCTGGATGGCATTGCCCAGCAATATCGCACTACCAAGGAATCGCTTCGCGTTGGAAATTGTTTGATCAGCGATAATCTCGTAGCAGGTTCCATTTTGTATGCGCCTGCCGTGATGACAAGCACTGTTCCTGCCTGTGTTAAGGGTGCTTCTGGCTGGATAAATTCTTATATCGTCAAGGCGGGCGATACCATTTATGCGATCGCGTTAAACCACTATTCAACGGCTGGCTTATTGAAGAGTGTCAACTGCCTGAGCACCGACTTGATCCGTACGGGCGAGGTATTGTGGGTTCCAAATGTCGCCACACGTACGCCTTTCCCAACCCCATTGCCTGGCAGCACCGTGACCACGGCCCCGACTCAGTTACTGACAGAAACTGCCCTGCCTTACACAGCTACAACTGTGCTCACAATCACGCCCATACCGCCCACAGCGACACCCACACCTACAGTTCCTGCCACAGCAACGTCGACAAATTTACCTACGTTGACAGCCAGCCCCACACCATTCCCGCCATGATCGGCAAAATGAATTAAGGTTCGCGCCCGCCCGGCGGGTGGTATATTTGTTGCATCCTGTCGGAAAAGCGCCCTCATAGATGAAACCCTATTCCTTTTTTTTGTCGCTCATACTTCTTTCGATTTTGTCTTCTGCATGTGGGGCGCCTGCTCAGGCGGTGGAACCAGCACCTCTGCCATTTATATTAATTACATCCGCGCCAAATCCATCCCCCACCCCCACACCGTTTCAACCATCACTCAATACACCCACGCAGGCATCAGTATTATCGATCCCTGCGGATACAGTCACGCCTGTACCTCCCACCATGATTCTGCCCACCGAAACGCCGTCCCCCACATCTTCGCCGCTTTCAGACTCCACCGCAACCGTGGATTTTAATCAGCTTTTTCCAACCGTAGCTGCCCCGCCAATTGTTGAAATTGTTGATGTCACCCCAACTGCTTTACCTCCGCTCACCGATAACGAGACGATCAACTTCCTGCTCATCGGCTCGGATAAACGTCCCGGTTCCTCCTATCGCACCGACACGCTGGTCATTGCCATCGTCTGGCCCAAGGAGGGACAGGTCTCGCTCATTTCGATCCCGCGCGATCTGTGGATCTACATTCCAACCGTCGGGATGCAGCGCATCAATACCGCTTATCAAAGCGGAGAGATCGGCGGCTACGTAGGCGGTGGCCCGGGCTTGCTAAAAGACACGGTCACATACAATCTTGGCATCCGTATCGACCACACGGCCATGGTGGAATTCGACGGCTTCCGCCGCATTGTGGATACCCTTGGCGGCATCGAAGTCCCTGTTGCCTGCGCCTATACCGACTGGCGCTTGATCGAACCGACTCTCGACATTTACGATGAAAACAACTGGTGGCTTTACACCGTCGGCCCCGGTCAGGTTCATATGGATGGCGACCTCGCGCTTTGGTATGCACGCTCCCGTTCCAAATCATCCGATTTTGACCGAGGCCGCCGTCAGCAGGAAGTATTGCGCTATATTTTCCAAAAAGCGCTGCAAACGGATACCTTCAGCAAGATCCCGCAGCTCTACAACGATTTTTCAAGTACGGTTATCACCGATATGAGCCTTGCCGACATGCTGCTTATGTCGCCTTACGCCGTCAACTTTACCAACGCCAATATTCGCGGCTACTTCATTCGTCCGCCCTACGTCAGCTCGTGGACCACACCCGCTGGCGCAGCAGTTTTGCTGCCAAATGAAGCCGAGCTCAGTCAAATGCTCATCGAAGCCACCACCCTTTCCACCTTTGCCGCCCAGCGTGAATCGGTCACGGTCGAGGTGCAGAACGGTTCCCCCACCGACACACTGGATGCCCTCGCCGCGTCGCGCCTGAATTACGCGGGCTACCAAACCATTATTTCGAATGCCGACCGCCGCGACTATGCCAACTCGGTGATCGTGGATTTCACTCCCGGGCAGGATCCTGCTCAAAGAGAGACGATCATCACAGCCCTCAACCTGTATTCTGCAAATGTAATTTCCCTACCCGACGCAAACAGCACAGTGCAATATCGCGTCGTGCTCGGCTATGACTACGAAGCCTGCTTTCAACCCCAGGATCTATCGCACTAAACATGGTTTGCGCGCCACAACTCAACCTAAACAACGCCAAATCCCTTGCTTAAAGCTACATTACAGATTCAACTTCCCCGGTTGACAACCTCTCCCATATTCGCTAAACTATACGAAAAGACTATGCGCTAGAGCGCAAGGAAGACTTATGGTAAAAACACCCGATTCAGCACATATTTCAGCCAAGACCCTGCTCCCTGCCGCCATCAATGGCTGGGAAATGTTCATGTACGACCAGGGACGCTCCACCAACACGGTCAAGGCATTTCTTTCAGACGTTCGTCTGCTCACCCAATTCCTCGCCCCAGACCAAACCATCGGCTCCATTACCACTGAAGACCTCAACCGTTTCTTCACATGGATGGAAAAAGAGCGCGGAATCCCATGCAGCCCAAAGACTTTGTCACGGCGCATCACTTCGATCAAGTCATTCTTCCGCTGGCTGCATCAACATGGTTCGCTGGTCTTGGACCCCGCCGAAAAAGTACTGCAACGCTCGGCCATCAGCCCGCTTCCACAGGTGCTGACCGATCAGGAATACGAAGCCGTCCTGCTTGCCGCAGACCGCCACCGACGATCTGCCAAACCAGATGCCCGCTCTTATACGCTTGTATATCTGCTGCTTACAACAGGCATTAAGAAAAGTGAATGCCTTGGCATCCATATCAATCACATTGACCTCGAAGCCAAGAACGGACCGCATGTCTTTGTCCGATATGCCAGCCCGGCCAACCGCTACAAGGAACGCAAAATACAGCTTACCGAAGATTGGATCGACGCGTACAAGGAATATCTCGCACAATATCAACCCGTTGACCAGGTCTTCGCATGGTCTCCGCGCAGGTTGGAATATCTGCTAGAGGATATCGGCGCAGAAGCAGGCCTCACCAAGCATCTCTCCTTCGATATGTGCCGCTGGACATGCGCCCTGCGTGATTATCAAGCAGGCATCGAGGCGGATAGCATCCGCCAAAAACTCGGGGTCTCCAAGATCCAGTGGCGCGAGTTATTCATCAAGATCAAGCAGTTGAATGGTGAAATAAAGTAAAAAAATAAAATTCCCGCTTTCAAGGCGGGAATTTTTTATTCTATATTTTTCTCGGGCGGGCCCGAGATCGAAAAATACACAGCGGTCTTTGTCGATTGGGTCAGGCGGTAAGAATGCGCAGGGCGATAGCCAGGCACCCAGATGATCTGGTCACCTGCACACAGCAGAGGCCAGTGGTCTCTTGCCCGCTGCGGCATCTTCTCATTCACAAAGAAATCGGTAATCTTTTGGGAGTGTCCCTCCAAACCAAGCGGTTCAAAATGATCGCCCTGATGACGCACCCGCAATTCAAGTGACTCTGGAACCCTTTCCGCATCCAACCAGATCTGGAATGGGTCTTCGTTTCGTTCAGCCTGCTTCTTTAACCAGTGTGGGGATATGCCAGCGTTCGCAGTTCATCTTCCAGCCGCCTGCGAGATCAACCTGCCCGGGAACCGTAACGGAGATGGGTGTCGTGCTCGGCATTTGCGGCCAGAGATTGAAGGACAATTTCGAATTCAAGGTACAGACGTACACAACGCCCGCCTCACGGAACATGCGCAGGCCGCCTTTCAAGTCCACGCTGGATGAGTGGGCGTGGTCTTTGATCAGGTTTGTTGCGCGCTCCAGCGCGGAAAAGTTCACATCCAGTTTCGGGCGAAGAATCTGCATGGCATGTTTGATCAAGTTCCGTTGGAGTCCGAGCGAGCGATTGGAGAGCAGCTCTGCGTCGAATGCAATCGCATCCTCTTCCACGCTGGTCACCACATCCTGCCAGGCATCCTCGAGGGTCTCCATCAAAAGGGAATAATCGCTCTTGAGCGATTGCGACATGCGCAACACAGCGTCACGGAATTTCGGGTTGTAACTTTCAAGGCTGGGAATCAGGAGATGACGAATCCGATTGCGTTGAAAGTTGATCGAATCGTTGCTTGAATCGTAATGCGGACGCAAGCCATTGGCCGCGCAATAAACTGTCGTTTCTTCTCGCCAGGTGTTCAATAAAGGCCGCACAATGGGAATCGAAGGATCAAAAGTCTTGATGATCGAACGATGCGACATGCCCTTCAACCCCGAAATGCCACTGCCTCTCAGAAAATGCATGAGGATGGTTTCCACCTGGTCATCGGCTGTGTGACCTACTGCCACGGCCTGAGCGTTTCGCTCACGCGCCAGCCTGAACATGAAATGGTAACGCATGTTGCGGGCCGCTTCTTCAAGCGAAAGTTTTTGCTGGTCGGCATAAGCACGCACATCGGCGCCGTCGATGATGCAGCCCAGCATCAAACGGGAGGCGATCTTCTCCACCATATGCGCATCCTGCCCGGCTTCGGGGCGAAGCTGATGATTGAAGTGCGCGATGATAATGGAATAGCCCGCCTGCCTCAATGTTTCCATCAAGCATAAACTATCGGGTCCACCCGAGACTCCGACAATGATCGGGCGATCCTTCACCAGGCCGCATTCATCCTGCAATATGGGTTCGATATTATCCAGTATCATTTCGTTTGAACCATTCCAGATTACACACTTAATGAAAATGCAGGAACGTAGCGCGGTGTTCCTGCATTTCAGACTCGAGTATTCGAAAATTAGATTTGATACAACTCAACCAACACCCCGCCTGTGGACTCGGGGTGAATGAAGGCATATTTCTTTCCATCCACGGCTGTGCGCGGTTCCTCATTGATGAGGCGGATGTTCTTCGCTTTCAACTGTGACATCATCCCTTCGATGTCATCCACTTCGAGGCATAGGTGATGCATGCCAGGCCCACGCTTGGCCAGGTATTTGGCAATACCCGAGTCCTCAGAGGTAGGCATGACCAGTTCCACTTCTGCGCCAGCGACGGGCAAAAAGGCCACCTGTGATTTTTCGGCAGGGACATCGCGCAGTTCGTGCAATTCGATTCCGAGCGCATCGCGCCAGAACAAGAGTGATTTATCCATGTCGTCCACGACGACCGCAACATGATTGACAGCTTTTATTTTTGGCATAGTGTTCCTCAACGATTGGATTTTACTTCTTATTTGATTATTTCAATGACCGTCGGAAAAACTTTCTCCGCCCACAGGGAATACATTTTGCCCGATGGGTGCAAACGATCTGAGGCTATTAATTCAAAGTCATCCATCGCCATACGGGAAATGATGGTGACGTCTACATAGTGCGCCCCAGCCGATTTGGTTTCTTCGAGATTGACCGCGTTAAATTCGTCAATTTGCAGGCTGATCGGTTCGGTTTCACGGCTGGCAGCAAAGGGAGTGAAACCCCAATCGGGAATGGACAATACAACCACACGCTGCGGGTCTCCCCCTGCATATTCAATGGCCTTGCCAAGCATAAAGCGGAAATCTTCCCGATAACCATCCAGCGGATATCCACGATACTGGTCGTTGACCCCGATCAACAATGTGACAAGGTCATAGGTCCCATCAGGTGGATTGGCCTGGACTCCTTCCCAAAGTTCGTCAACCGTCCAGCCTGTGCGGGCGATGATGGTGACATCGGTTTGAATTCCCTGCTCAGACAGCATGGCAGCCAGCTGGTTCGGCCAGCGTTTGTTTTCTGCAACGCTCTCGCCAATTGTGTACGAATCACCCAGTGCCAGATAACGAATTCCCATTGTATTCTCCGCAGTCGATTCTAAAGTTCCCGAGCAGGCAGCCAGAAAAAGGAAAAGAATAAATGCTATTTTTCTCACGAGGCAAGTATATCAAAAATCGCCCCTGGCAAATTACCAGAGACGATTCGGGAAGTGTAACAAACAAGCAAAATGAATTAAAGCGAGCGAACCTTCAACCATAAACTTGGGATGCGGCTGATTTTGCCCAATGCAGAAAGGCTGGCACGACGATTAAATACGTTGTAATCGTGTTTTTCTATATCTTCCAAAATGCCACAGTAAAAAGTGGATGCCGCACCGATGGCGAGTTGTCCTTCACGCTCGAGCATTTTGACACCCTCCCAGGATTCCTTGTACAACTGACGAGTGCGTTCGATCTGGAATTTCATGAATTGGCGCCACCTGTCTGTGACCCTGCCTGCGGCAATATCAGATTCCTGGATGCCATAAAAGACAAGTTCTTCACGGGGAAGGTAGATTCGGCCGTTGCGGTAATCCTCCCCCACATCGCGCAGGATATTGGTCATTTGCAATGCCACACCGAGTTTGATGGCATAAGGCACGGCATCATGACTCTTGAAGCCGACAATATACATACTCATCAATCCCACCGTGGAGGCGACGCCATAACAATAGGTGGCGAGGTCATCAAAGGTTTGATAGCGGGTTTGGGAAAGATCACGCGCCACGCCGTCGATCAACTGCAGGGCGTAGTGATGCGGAATATGGTATCGGGTAAGGGTATCTGCCCAGGCGGAGGCGACCAGGTCATCGGTTGAGGTGGAAGCGGCATTTTGAACGATATTCCGCCAGTAGTCGAGTTCAAAGTCGCGATCCTTTTTCAATTCGACTTCATCCACAATATCATCCACGGTGCGGCAAAAAGCGTACAGTGCGCGGGCAGCGGAGCGTTTTTCTTCTGGAAGAAGCCCGGAAGCCAGATAGAAGGATTTGGAGTGTTCGCTGGTGATCTTTGCGGCCTTTTTATAGGCGGCCTGTAATTGGGCATCTCCAGCCCAGTATGAAAAGAAAGGGTGGGCAGAAGTATGCGGGAAATGCCCGGCGAGGGCGATCAATTGGTTTTCCCAGTTTGCTTGTGCTTGCATGTTTTCTCCTGTTCAGTTTCTCTTTAGGCCTAAAAAACGTTCCAATGCAGTTATTTTACAGGATTTGTCTATATTGTCAAGGTTTTGCAAAGTATTTTTACTAAAAACCTTGACAAATACTAGACAAAGAATATAATAACCTAAGAAGTTTTCTGAAACCAAGGAGATAATTATGCGAAAACAGACCGCAGTAGTGATCGGCGCAGGAATTGGCGGAATTGCCACTGCCGCCCGCCTCGCGAAAAATGGCTACGATGTTACCGTCGTGGAAAAAAATGACACCCCCGGCGGACGTTGTAACCAGATCGTCAAAGACGGCCACCGCTTCGATATCGGCCCCACCTTGTTCCTCATGCCTGAGGTCTGGGAGGAAACTTTTGCCTCGCTCGGCGAAAAGATGAGTGATCATCTCGACTTGCGCCGCATCGACCCCACCTACAAAGTCCGCTTTGATGATGGGCTGCAGTTGGAATTGACCTCGAACATCGGCGATATGCAAACCCAGCTCGAAAAAGTGGAAAAGACCGCCTTTACTGGTTTCCTGAATTACATTGCTGAAGGCAGCAAGCACTACAAGATCTCTCTCGAGAAATTCGTCGGGCGTAACTTTTACAACATCTTCGAATATTTCAGCCTGTCCAACCTGCCTTTGATCTTCCAGCTTAAGGCACTGGGCAAGCATTACACCAATACAGGCCGATTCTTCAAGGATGAAAGACTCAAGGCCGCATTCACCTTCCAAAACATGTATCTGGGTCTCAGCCCCTACGATGCGCCCGCCACATACTCCTTGCTCCAGTACACCGAACTTGCAGAAGGTGTCTGGTATCCGATGGGCGGCATGTATGCCGGCATTCAGGCATTGACCAAGGTCGCTGAAAAACTGGGCGTGAAATTCATTTACGATGCGCCAGTGAAGAAGTTGAAGGTTGAAGGTTCGAAAGTGGCAGGTTTGACACTGGAAGATGGCCGTGAATTGACCGCCGATATCTTCGTCGGCAATGCTGACCTGCCTTACATGTACGACCAGCTTCTGCCTGACCGCGCCGAAGCGAAGAAACTCATCAACGAAAAACTGTATACCTGCTCCACCATCATGTTCTATTGGGGTGTGGACAAGGAATATTCACAGATCGCGCATCACAACGTCTTCCTCGGCGGTGAATACAAAGCCTCGTTCGAGAAGATCTTCAATGAACACACCCTTCCCGAAGTGCCGTCATTCTACGTGCATGCACCCAAACGCACCGACCCAGCCGCCGCGCCTGAAGGTCAAGACACACTGTATGTGCTCGTCCCCGTCGGCCATCTCGACGCCCGCTCCGCACAGGATTGGGATGCAATGGTTGCGCGTGCCCGCCGTTATGTTCTCGACCGCCTCGCAACGGAAATGGATGCCGCAGATCTCGAAGCGCATCTCAAGTTCGAGATCGTGTACCAGCCCAAGACATGGAAGGAACGTTTCAACCTCGTCAACGGCTCGGCGTTTGGCCTCAGTCACAATTTCTGGCAGGTCGGGTATCTGCGTCCGCATAATCGCCACAAAAAATACAAGAACCTGTACTTCGCAGGCGCATCTACACACCCTGGCACAGGCCTGCCCATCGTTCTGCTTTCAGCCCGCCTGACAACTGAGAGAATTCTCAAAGAGTACAAAGGCTTGCAGGTGGAAGGGTACAAATTGGAACAAGCTGCTGCAGAAGGTTAATAAGCGGTACAATAACCGTGCAAAACCTTTGCAACCAGCCCACTAATTTGTCACCGGAGTCCAACCATGTCTATTAGCAAGAACCCCGCCTTCAACTTGAAAGTCGTCCTGCAGGAAACAGGCATCGCCGCAGATACCCTGCGCGCCTGGGAACGCAGGTACGGTATCCCCATGCCTCAACGCACGGCGGGCGGGCATCGCTTGTATTCGCAATACGATATCGAAACGATCAAATGGCTGATGGGAAGGCAATCGGAAGGACTTTCGATCTCCCGCGCAGTGGATTTGTGGAATGAACACAACGCATCTGGTGCAGACCCGCTGGCTGGTTTTGCGCCTTCGACAGTCATCGCCCCGTTGGGGACTCCTGCCATTTACCTTTCATCCGATACCAGCCTCGATTCCCTGCGTTCGCAATGGGTCGAGGCCTGCCTGAACTTTAGTGAATCGACCGCCGAACAGGTTTTGAACCAGGGATTTTCCATGTTCCCGGTGGAAGTCATTTGCACAGAAGTACTGCAAAAGGGCATGGCCGAGATCGGCGGGCTTTGGTATTCAAACAATGCTTCGGTTCAGCAGGAACATTTCGCATCAGGTCTGGCAATGCGCCGACTCGACGCATTGCTCAGCGCATCCCCCGCCCCGACCCTCAAACAGACCGTGCTGGTAGGATGCCCGCCCAACGAGTGGCACACATTCACCCCCCTGCTGCTCTGCCTGCTCCTTCGTCGGCGTGGATTCCGTGTCATTTATCTGGGAGCAAATGTCCCAGCGGAAAGATTCGCAGAAACCGTTTCAGCAGTTCACGCCAACATAGTCGTCCTCGTCGCGCAGACACTTATCACGGCAGCGGCATTGCACGCCACAGCCCACTCTCTCACAGAAATGAAGATTCCCGTTGGCTACGGCGGACGCATTTTCAACTTGCATCCGGGCATCAAAGACCATATCCCAGGTCATTACCTCGGCAACAGCGTGGACTCTGCCATCGAAAAAGTGGAAACGCTTCTAAAAGGCAATTCGCCCAAAGTGCAGGCAAAAAGCATGACGAATGAATATCAGGTTGCGCTTGAATTCTTCAACGCCAAACGTCTGCACATCGAAAGCACCATCAAGGAAATGATTCCACCCATCGTATCCGAAGGGATCGATACTGGCATCCACTTCCTCGGCGATAACATCGCCGCCGCCCTGCAGCTTGGAAATATCGAACACGTCAACGCCGAATTGGAATGGCTGAAGGTCTTGATGCAATCACACCAGCGCCCGCAAAAGGAATTGGCTGACTTTATGGAAAACTATTCCCGCGCCGTGGATAAGCACATCAACGGTCAGGGCTCGCCGATCAAGGTTTGGTTAAATGACCAGGCAAGGCAAAACCAACCATGACAAAACAAGATACGCTTTCAGCTTTCTACCACAAACTCCTGCCTTTATTTCCCCCGCGAACCGAGGGTTATATCAACCGTCTTAAGCAGCAGGATCTGCAACACGCCAATTTTCGTTATATCTTTTCCGTGAAAAGCATGATCGAGATCAGCCACATGATCGAAGACTCGGTCATCAATACCCTCGGCGGTGCAGACACACATGTTTCGTTTCAATATTTCTCCCGTATCAACGCACAATTGGGACAATACACAAAAGTAGCGGAAGCGTCCAAAGGCCTGTGGCTCTACGGCGTTTCAGATGCGCCGCTTCCTCAACTTGCACGCACCACAGGCATCGACACCAGCGGAACGCCGCTCGAAAAATACTGGTTCGTAGTGGCTTATGGACCTGGCATTTATGCCACCCTGCTCGCTGAAGAAATTGACCCGGAAGAAGGTCAGCGCTTCTATGAGGGCTTCTACACCTTCGAACCCAATGCCGCCTTCCAGATCATCTCGCTTTTGCATCACATGTTCCCCACACAAGTACCGCCGCCAATTGCACCACAAGACCAGGAGAAGGAATAACATGAGCGTCCGCATCGTTACTGACAGCACTTGTGACCTACCTGAAGAAATTACAGATCAACAATCCATTACCGTAATTCCGTTGAATATCAATTTGGGCGACCAAACCTTTTTGGATGGTGTTGACCTCACCCGCAGCGAGTTCTACACCCAATTACCTAGCTACTCCCCGTCACCGAAAACCGCCGCGCCCGGGCCTGATGTATTTACCAGGGTTTTCAACCGCCTCGCTGACGAAGGCGCACAAGCCATCCTGTCCATTCACATCTCGGAGACGTTAAGCGCAACGATCAATTCGGCACGCATTGCCGCCCTGCAATTCACCCGCATCCCCGTCACCGTGCTCGATTCAAGCCAGCTCAGCCTCGGGACAGGTTTTCTCGTTGAAAAAGCGGCGATCATGGCCAAAGCCGGGAAAAAGATCGAAGAGATCACTTCAACCCTGCAGGAAGTGATGAAACGCACCTACGTCTTCGCCTCTCTAAAAACACTCGAATATCTGCGCCGCAGCGGACGAATGAATTTTGCCATTGCGAAATTCGGTGAGCTATTGCAAGTCAAACCCCTGCTTCATATGCACATGGGAAAAGCCACCGCCCATCGCACCCGCACCCAAAAGCGCGCAACCGAACGCCTGCTTTCCTGGCTGGAAGAATACGCGCCCTACGAAAAACTGGCAATCCTGCATGCCGGTGTTCAAGAGGAAGCCGAAGCGTTACGCGAAAATATACGCGCCTTCCTGCCAAACGGCGAAGTTTCAATTGTGCAGATCACACCGGTGCTTGGCGCACATCTCGGCATCGGCGCACTGGGGTTTGCCTGCATTTCAAAGGAATAAGTTCATGAAAATTGCAAAACTCATTTCCATTCTTGGCATGCTTGCCATGACCGCAGTACTCATCTACGGATTCACCATTGGAGATTTTTTCGGCGAAGGCAGCCAACTGGCCTCCATGCCGTGGGGCATTGTCTCCCTTGTAGACTTGTACACTGGCTTCACCCTCTTCTCGGCATGGATCATCTATCGTGAAAAGTCCCTGCCTGTCGCCATCCTGTGGACAGTAGCCATGATGACCCTCGGCTTCTTCGCTGGCAGTCTCTATGCCTTCATCGCATTGCAAAACAGCGGCAATGATTGGCGCAAGTTCTGGCTCGGGAAGCATGCCTGAAAAGATCATTCCCCAGCCCGGCAAAGGGCGTGAGCTCCTCGAAGAGTTGCAAACGGTCTTAACAGGGCGCAACTCCTTCCTGGATGCGATCCTTCCGCCGATCATCTTTTTGATGGTCAACGGTCTGGTCAATTTTCAAGCCGCAATGTGGAGCGCGCTGATCGTTTCCATCATCTTTGCAGTTATTCGAGTCATTCGCAGACAATCATTGGTTTACGCTCTGGCCGGTGTGGGTAGTGTGGTGGCCGCCATCGGCATCGCCTGGTTCCTTGGAAGGTCAGAGGGATTCTTTCTGCCCGGGCTCGTCAGTGGAAGCATGACTCTGCTGTTGACGGTCTTAAGTCTGGTCATTCGCCGCCCCATGATGGCATGGAGCAGTTACCTAGCTCGCCGCTGGCCGCTCGACTGGTACTGGCATGCACTGGTGATGCCTGCATACAGCGAAGTGACTTTCGCATGGGCAGTTTTCTTTGCCGCCCGCCTGCTATTACAGTTTTTATTTTTTCAAAATGCAGATGTCAATTCATTGACCATGGTCAACTTCATCACTGGCTGGCCCGCCACGATCCTGTTATTGGCGTTGAGTTATTTATACGGCACATGGCGTCTCGCCCAGTTGCGCGGCCCCAGTGTGGAAGAATTCCTTAACGACACCCCAGCCCCGTGGCAGGGTCAGAAACGCGGGTTTTAATCCTGCACCGCCAAAATTAAAAAAAGATGCTCTCCCGTTTTTACCGGGACAGCGGAAGACCTTAGCCGCGAATTTCAAAATCAAATTCGCGAAAATCCATGTAATTCGCGGCAAAAAGATTCTCTTTGTAGTTCAATCCCGTCAGAAACGGGAGAGCCAAAAAAGGAAACCATTCATGAAGACAACAGATCGCAACGCGCTTATCGCATTTCCCATTTTGATATTGATCGGCATTCTGGTCGCCTTGGCGGGCAGTCAGGGCGGAGCTTTGATTGCTGGAGTTCCATTATTTGCCTTGTCAGTTGGGCTGGCCTTTCTCATCCAGTGGCTGGTCTTTATCCCTGCTTATTTGATGCAGACTGAAAAATTCTTCGACCTGACCGGCAGCCTCACATACATTTCGGTCATTATCATCGCGATCCTTTTCAGTGCAGGCGTTGATGGCAGGTCGATCCTTCTCGCGGCGCTTGTGATCATCTGGGCGGTTCGTCTGGGCAGCTTCCTGTTCGGCCGAATTAAAAAAGCAGGCAAGGATGACCGTTTTGATGAAATCAAACCATCCTTTATCCGCTTCCTAAACGTTTGGACCATTCAAGGCTTATGGGTGACGTTCACCATGGCCGCCGCGCTGGTCGCCATTACGACAAGCAACAGAAAAGAATTGGATGCATTTGCCATCATCGGCCTTCTGATCTGGGTTTTCGGATTTGTATTCGAGGTTGTGGCTGATTCTCAAAAAAGCCGCTTCAACGCGGATCCTGCAAATAAAGGCAAATTCATTCAGACAGGCTTGTGGGCTCGATCGCGTCACCCAAATTATTTTGGTGAGATCGTTCTCTGGATCGGTATTGCAGTGATCGCCGTCCCTGTTTTGCAAGGCTGGCAATGGTTTGCGCTGATCTCTCCTCTGTTCGTCACTCTGCTCTTGACACGCGTCAGTGGCATTCCCCTACTCGAGAAAAAAGCCGACCAAAAATGGGGCGGGCAGGAAGATTACGAAACCTACAAAAAGAACACGCCCGTATTAATTCCCCGTCTGTAATTTTCACATACAGCGATCCCAGGCCAACATGGCTTCATAAATATCAAGTCTATTAAATTCAGGAAAACAATGATCGTTCAAATTTTGCAAATCATCGCAGCAATCGCCACCATCCTCACAGGGTTGGTTTCACTCTTCAAGCCAGAGTCAGTGACGGGATTTACGGGCCTCCGTCCCGAAGGTGGACGCGGCATTACCGAGATCCGCGCTGTGCTGGGCGGATTCTTCATCGCCCTTGGCGCCGCGCCCCTATTTCTTAATTCACCTGTGGCATATGCCATGCTCGGCATTGCCTATCTAGGCATTGCGCTGGTGCGCGGCATCTCCATGTTCGTGGATAAATCCGTTACTCAATCCAATGTCATCAGTCTTGTGGTTGAAATCATTTTCGGAGTCATCCTGGTGATCCCTGTATGAGCCGCGCCGAACTCAATAAGCCCGCACCAAATTTCACGCTGACCGATTTCAACGGAAACGAAATTAATCTCACAGATTTCCAAACAAAGAAGAATGTCCTTCTGGTTTTCAATCGCGGCTTTTTCTGACCCTACTGCCGACGGCACATGGCGCAGTTGCGCCAGGATTATGACAAATTCACAGCACAAGACACCGTGATCGTGGTGGTCGGCCCCGAAAACAGCCTCGCATTTTCGTTGTATTGGAACAGCAATTCCCTGCCTTTCATCGGACTGCCTGACCCCGGCCATACGGTCTTGAAACGCTACGGGCAGGAGGTCAATCTCTTCAAGTTTGGACGCATGCCCGCCCAGGTAACTATTGATAAAAATGGGATCGCGCGCTTCGTCCATTATGGGCATGACGCGCGCGATATTCCAGCAAACGCGGAAATTCTCGAATTGCTGGAGACCATGAATAAAGAATTGCTCGCCGCTTAAAAAGGAAATTATGAATAACAAACGTCTCTTCTCGATCATCCTTGTCGTATTTATCGACCTGCTCGGATTCAGCCTGATCTTGCCGCTTCTGCCTTATTACGCAGAGACTTTCAAAGCCAATGAAACCACCACGGGAATTTTGATCGCTTCCTACGCGGTAATGCAATTGATCGGTGCACCGATTCTCGGCCGCCTCTCTGACCGTTTCGGTCGCCGCCCCGTTTTGCTGCTCAGTGTCTTCGGGACCTTCCTTGGTTTTTTGCTGCTCGGCTTCGCCAATGCCTTGTGGATGCTCTTCGCCAGCCGTATTTTGGATGGCCTAACAGGCGGCAATTTGAGCGTGGCTCAGGCCTACATATCCGATGTGACCGACGAGAAGAGCCGCTCAAAAGGTTTGGGTATGATCGGCGCAGCCTTCGGCCTCGGCTTCATCATCGGCCCCGTCACCGGCGGATTGCTCAGCCAATGGGGTTACGCTGTGCCCGCCTTTGCCGCAGCGGCAATCTCATTCATCAATCTCATTCTCATTTATGCCTGGCTGCCTGAATCACTCACCGAAGAAAAGCGCAGCCAAATGAACGAAAAACGGCCCGCCGTTACTTTGAACGCTTTGCTGGTTGCGTTCCAGCGCCCGTTCACTGGTTCCCTGCTCATCACCCGCTTCTTCTTTGGCCTCGCCTTTGCGATCTTCCAAACGATATTCTCTTTGTATGCGTTGGCTAAATTCAACCTCACTGCGCGCGACACGGGCTTTGTCCTAACCTATGTCGGCGTGCTCTCAGTCATCGTGCAGGGATTCCTCGTTGGCCGTCTCACCAGCCGCTTCCGTGAAGATGTACTCATCACAGCCTCCGTCGTCTTGATGGGAATTTCCCTGCTGGGTTGGGCGCTGGCTCCATCGGTGCTGTGGCTGTATATCATCATGACTCCCACCGCCTTATCAGGCGGCCTGCTCAACACCTTGCTTTCCAGCACACTCACCAAAGCCGTTGCTCCGCAGGAAGTCGGCGGCATCCTTGGGTTGTCTGCCGCAGTGGAAAGCTCCACACGCATCATTGCTCCGCTTTTGGGCGGCGTTCTACTGCAACAGATCGGCACATGGGCGCCTGGTGCATTTGGTGCGGTTGTCATGGTCGGCGTCAGCATTTATGTCTTCATCATGATCTATAACCACCCCATCGTCGCCACGTTGAAGCAAAGCAAAGCCGCGCCCGTTCCCGCATCGGATTAATAAATCAACCACAAAGTGTCTCAGGCAAAAGATACAAAATAATTCAAAGCTTGAAGCCTTTGTGGTTAATAATGGTTCAGGAGTTGACCATGCCCGAAAACATCACCCGCTACGAGTTACCCCCTGCAGGCATCACCCTGCTCGGCTACGTGGTACGCCGCATGCACAAGACCCGTTGGTTGATGTCCATCCCCGAGCTTATTGCGGCGGGGAAAACCGAACAGGCGCTGGCTAACATTGCCATGTATGCCGTCACCTCATCAACCTCTTTTGGACGCGCCTATTACCAGCCGCAATTCAACTCCACAGGCGCGGAGATATCCGAGCCAGACCCGCTCACAGGCGCGAATGTCACCGCAAAACTGATATCCACTTCGCCGCATTACCTTATCACTTATACAGCCACCATGCCCAATGGCGATATTTTCTCAGGCAGCGAAGAGATCACTGGCACCACGGTCGGCCTGCGCGGACTCGGCATGCCCGCCCCATCCAAATTCAATTTCACATCGGGTGCGTACACCGCCGAACTCACAGGGGTTCTCACCAGCGAACTTGCGCTCTCGCTCATTGGCCGCACCCGCATCCGCGCGTACGGCTTCCTCAATTTCAGTGACAACACGGGCAACACAGGCAAACTTGATATCGACCGTAACAACAGCATCAGACTCAAGATCAACGGAAAAAATATGGAGCGTCAATTCGCATGACTTCGATCTGGTGGATTCGCCGCGACTTAAGGCTGACGGATAATATTGCGCTTCACTCCGCGCTGAGGGCTGGTGACGTCATCCCAGTCTTTATCCTCGACCCGGCATTTTCCTCTCAATCTCCGCGCCGACGAAGTTTCCTCTACGAAGGCCTGCACGCCCTCGACCAGGATTTGAAACAGCGCGGCTCTTATCTTGTCCTCCGCACAGGTAAACCCGTTGAAATACTGCGGCAACTGCTCCAGCAAACAAAAGCAGAAGCGATCTTCGCCGAAGAGGATTTCACACCCTACGCCCGCAAACGCGACTCACGCATCGGAAACGAACTGCCTCTGAAATTGCTTCATGGACAAACTGTCCATCATCCAAAAGATGTGCTCAAGCAGGATGGCAAACCGTACACGATTTACACGCCTTATTCCAAAACATGGAAGGCGCAATTAAATAAAATTGAGGTTGTTCCCGCGCCAAAATCGATCTCCACACCTGTTGGGATTCATCAGAATTAATTCCCGCTTTCAGTGTGAATCCGCTTTTCCCTGCAGGCGAGCAGGAAGCGCTCGTGCGGCTTGAAGACTTTGCCTACAAACGAATCCATTCTTACGACGAGACCCGCAACCGCATGGATCTGGATGGCACGTCATCGCTTTCGCCGTACCTGCGGTTTGGAATGCTCGGGCTGAGACAAGCTGTCAGCACGGCGAGGCAGGCTTCGGCGGAGTCCCGAGGCGCTGAAATCTGGTTGAACGAATTGATCTGGCGCGAGTTCTACATCCAGATCTTGTATCATTTCCCGTACGTCAGTCATCGGGCATTTAATGCAGCGTTGGCAAATATCCCATGGCGAAATGACTCTGATGAATTCGAAAAATGGAAAGAAGGCAAAACGGGTGTGCCCATTGTGGATGCGGCGATGCGTCAGTTGAAGGAAACAGGTTGGATGCACAATCGCGCACGCATGATCGTGGCTTCGTTTTTAGTGAAAGACCTGTTGATCGACTGGCGCTGGGGCGAAGCATGGTTCATGGAAAATCTGCTCGATGGCGACCCCGCCGCGAACAACGGCGGCTGGCAATGGACGGCAGGCACTGGCACCGACGCCGCGCCTTATTTCAGAATCTTCAACCCCGTTCTGCAAAGCGCGAAATTCGACCCAAACGGCGATTACATTCGCAAATGGGTCCATGAACTGCGCGGATTGAACGCAAAGGAAATTCACGCGCCGTGGGAAAAAGAAATCAAAGTAAGCGGTTATCCGGTGAGGCCGATCATCACACGCGATAAGAATCGAACCCTTGCGGCATACGGCGAGTCGAAAGAACGATGGAATGCAAATGGAAAAACTTGAAGTTACATTTCGACAAATGGGAGAAAACGATATCCCAGAAATCGTGCAGGCTTTTCAAGAACTTGGCTGGAATAAACCCGCCCATCAATACGAAGGTTATTTAGTTGAGCAATTTCTCGGTGACCGCATTGTCATTGTCGCTTTCGTCGGCGGGGAATTCGCGGGTTATCTCACCATCTGGGTGGGCTTTCCAGATTATGCGCCTTTCGTTGAAAAGAACATTCCCGAGATCAGCGACTTCAATGTTTTGCCGAAATTCCGCAGGCGTGGAATCGGCACGCAGTTAATGGATCTGGCGGAAGCCGAAGTTGCCAAAGTCAGCCCGATCGCAGGGATCGGCGTGGGACTGACCACTGATTATGGATCAGCCCAACGCATGTATGCCCGCCGCGGCTACATCCCTGATGGGCGTGGACTTTACAAAAAAGGCCATCATCTCAAATACGGTGAAAACGTTATCGTGGATGACGATCTCGTTCTTTACATGACCAAGGATATTTCAAACCTTCAACCATGAATTCAAAAATCACACCTGAACTCGGGCGCGCCGCAATGCGCGCGCTCTTCGAAACAAGATCGCCTCTTGGCCCATTAAAAGTGATGGCCCAACATGTCGGGCGCTTCTTTCAAATTCCGCTTCCAGGCTTTCGTCCCTATGTTGTCTTCGGTCCGGAGGCGGCCCGCAAAGTGCTTGTGACCGAACGGGACAAACTCCTTTGGCGCAACACCGACCCCGTGACCGATCTGCTGGGGCGTGGTGTACTCATCACCGATGGCGAGGAACATGACCGCTATCGTGAACTCATGGAACCGCCGTTGCACCCGTCGAACCTCTCTGGCTATACGCAAATGATGATCGGACAGACCGACCGGGTCACTTCACAATGGAAAAACGGCGATACAGTGGATATGCTCGTCGAAAGTCGCAAGATCGCCCTGCTCATCATCATGCAAACCTTGTTCAGTAAAGATGTCTGGAAAGACTTGCCGCGCATCTGGAATCCGATCCTCAAAGCGATCGATTTCATCTCTCCGGGCGCGTGGATCATCTGGCGAAACATTCCGCGTTTCGGGTTCCGCAAGCCGTTGCGCGAGTTGGATGACTATTTGTTTGAGATCATTAATGAAAGAAGAAAGACGAAAGAAACACACCAAGACCTGTTACAGCATTTAATTGACGCGGGCTTAACGGACAAGGTAATCCGTGACCAAATGTTGACGATGATGATCGCCGGGCACGACACATCCACTGCCCTGTTGGCATGGATCTTTGCCCTGCTAGGTCAGCACCCTGAAACACATGCGCATGTCGTTTCAGAAGTGAACTCAAAAGACAGGTCACCACTGCTTGACCACATCATCAAGGAAAGTTTGCGGCTGTATCCGCCCATTCATATTGGCAATCGCCGCGTGGCAGAGAACATGGAATTTGCAGAAGGCACGGTCCCTGCTGGCGAAAGGATGTTTTATTCCATCTACCTCACCCACCGCGACCCATCTGTTTGGGAGAACGCCGACGATTTCTGCCCTGAGCGTTTCGCCCACGGACGAAAGACCCCGCCGATGAGCTACATCCCCTTTGGCGGCGGCCCACGTGCATGCATCGGCGCGGCCTTCGGTCAGGCTGAAGCGCGGATCGTGATGGCCAGACTATTACAAACCTTTTCATTTGAGCCAATGAACGCAGACAAAATCCACGCGCATATGGGTGCGACCCTCGAACCGCGTCCAGGCGTGATGATGAAAGTGCTACGCATACCCCCTAATTTCTAATCCTTCCACCATGACTTACTTCGGCTTCCTCCTACGTTTTCTCGTCATCCCCATCTTCGTCTTCCTTGCGATCACCTGGTGGGACAATAAAAACAAACGCCCCACCCTCGGTTTCAACAATGGCCGCGCGGTTTGGGTTGCAATCCTCGTCCACATTCTGCTGGCAGTCACCTACACCACGCCGTGGGATAACTATCTCGTCGCCACGGGTGTATGGTTTTACAACCCAGACCTCGTCACAGGCATCGTTTTCGGTTATGTCCCCATCGAAGAATATACTTTCTTCGTGCTTGAAACGATTCTCTCCGGACTGTGGTGGTGGTTCCTCGCGCGAAGAGTTTCGGAACCAACTGGTTTTCAATCTTCAACACCGATCCGAATCATCTCAGCGCTGATCCTGTTCGTTGTTTGGGTCACCTTCACAGCACTCTTCTTCAGTGCAAACGAGTCCATCACCTATCTCTCCATCACGCTTTTCTGGGCGCTTCCCGCCATCCTGCCGCAACTGCTCTACGGTGCAGACATCCTCTGGCATCACCGCAAACTGGTATTCTTGAGCATCCTCGTCCCTGGCACCTACCTCTCACTGATGGATGTTATCGCGCTCAAAGAGACCACCTGGTCCATTTCAAAAGCACAGACCACAGGCATTTTATTCTTCGGCATTCTTCCACTCGAAGAAGTGCTTTTCTTTTTCATCACCAACATCCTCATCACATTCGGCATGACCCTTCTGCTTTCCAACATCGGCAGGCAGCGGTTCAGTGACTGGAAATTCAACAACTACAAAGGTCTCCCATGAAACTCAAGCAATTCGAAAAACAACAATATCTCAGCATCGAATCCCTCCGCAAAAACGGACAAGCCGTCAAAACCCCGGTCTGGTTTGTGCAGGATGGAGAAACGCTTCTTGTCTGGACCCAGGCTGGATCTGGCAAAGCCAGGCGGATTCGCAGGGACGGCAAGATTCGTATCGCGCCATGCACAGGCTCAGGTGAACCCATCGGTGAATGGTCACAAGCATACGCCCAAACAGACGAATCGTCCGAAGCGGTCAAGCATGTGACAACATTGATGAAGAAAAAGTATGGCGCCATGTTTGCCATCTTTGGGTTTATCGGTAGAATGCGTGGCGGCTCAAAATACACCGCGATCAGCATTCAACTACAAAACTAAAACGCGGACCGAAGTCCGCACTCCGAAAAGAGAAGAGGCGGTCACATGATGCGACCGCCTCTTCTCACTTCTTTCCTCTTATTCCCCTTCCCTATCCCATATTCTTTTTCATCACTCGCTTCAACGCAACTCTGTAAATCTCGGTGAGTTTTTCGCTCATTGCCTTGGCTTCGAGGTTTTCCGCGCCTTGCGAATCCATCTGGGCGACAAGGCCGCTCAACGCATCCACGAATTGCTGGTTGACCATGGCGTCGTTCTGCACAAGCATCGCATCCACAGCGGCTTCATCAGGAGCCTGGAGCAATTGCTCAATGAATGCGATCTCTGGCGGGGGTGCACTGGCAGCCTGCAAGACCTGCACCATTTTTTGTAGTTTACCCATGCGGGCATAATCATTTTTCTCGGAAGCTTGTCGCAGCAATTGATTGACTACTTCCACAGAATCCTGGGTGAAGTTATCGATATTTTCTTGTGTGACCTTTTCAATGTCATCCTGTGCCAGCAGCGACTCAACAAAGTCCTGCGCCTGTTTGAAGCGCGCTTCAATCTGCTTATCCACATCGCCGACAAATCCCAGCAGTTTTTCGCGGATGCCTTCCAGCCGTACCTTTTCATCGCCAGAGGCCTTTTCGATTTTGTCCGAAAGATTTTGGAAGAAGACATAATCCATGCCGCCGCGCGCAAGCGAAACATAAGCGCGGATACGGGAATCAGTCTGCGATTCGAGGACGAAATCGAGCAGGGTTTCGCGGGTAAGACTTTGCCCCGCATCCTGCAGGACCTTTTGAGCGGCTTCAAGCTCCGCGACAGATTCCTTCAGCTGACGGCCAAACGCGGTTTCGTCCAGCAATTGTTTTTGCAGGTCGATCAATGCCCGCGCAATGGATTCCTGTCCGCTTTGCATGGCGTTCTGCGCGATGCGGCTGAACAGGGAGAAGAATTGTTCATCGATGGCGGCTTCGTTTTGCTTGATCAACTCAAGGCGCGCATCTGCCGAGGTCATGCGGATCAGCTTCTCGATCAGCATGACGCGGTCCTGCTGAGTCTTGATCATCTCGGATGAAATTCCATCCTTGTTGAGAATGGTCTCGATCATCGATTCATAGGTCAGGTTGGCCTGCGGACTAAGTAAATAGCCTTTTCGTTTTTCAGGCGGAAGACGATCCATCACCTGCTTGATCAAGGGTCCGATCATTTTTTCCTGCTCGTTGACGGGTAAACCCAATTCAAACGGGAAGAAGGTCAGCAGCAGTTCTTTTTCGTTATCGTGATATACGACGGGTGTTGCAAGGCGGCCTTCATAACCACAATACTGACAGCGGGCATGGTTGGACTGTCCGCTCAACAGGCGCTGCTTGGAGGCGGGTTCGTGCGTCACATCGAACAACTGCTCGACGTTCGCGGGAATCATTTGTTTACAACGGGGACATGAAATGGTGGTTTGGGGCATCAGATTTCCGATTTACGATTTGGATTAAAGGTGACAGTCACTTTAGAAGTGACTGTCACCTGCTTTTTATTATCCCAACAATTCTTCCAGACGATCGATATAGCCTTCCATCACGGCAAAGGTTTCTTCGACGGGTTTGGGAGTGGTCAGGTCAACACCGCCCTTCTTAAGAACGTTGAGGGAATAGTCAGAATTACCAGATTTGAGGAAGCCAAGATAATTTTCCACGGCATTCGGTTCGCCGCGCAAAATGCGTCCAGCGAGCGCATGTGCGCCAGAAATGCCCGTGGCATAGGCATAGACGTAATAATCCGCGAAGAGATGCGGGAACGTGCTCCAAGTCATACCGACGCGTTCGCGGTCCATGTCAAAGTGCGGACCAAATCCCTCGGCAAACAGATCAGCCATCAGGTCGATCATAGAATCGGCGGTCAACGGTTCGCCGCGTTCGGCGCGCTGGTGAGTCTCCAACTCAAAACGGGCAAGGGTTGGCATCTGGAAAAAGTAGCGGAACATGTTACTGCCCACCGCTTCGAGGATCAATGCGATCTGGAAATTCTTATCCTTCACAGTGTTGAGCAAATGTCCACGCAACAGGGCTTGATTGAAATTGGAAGCAACCTCAGCGACGAAGAGCGAATAATCGGTGTTGATGAAAGGCTGGGTCTTGTTCGTGAAGTAGGTGTGCATCGAGTGACCGAGTTCATGTGCAAGCGTGCTCATGCTCACCATTTCATCGGTGTAGCTCATCATGATAAACGGATGCGTTCCATATGCGCCTGAAGAAAATGCACCATGCCCCTTGCCTTGATTCGGATACACATCCACCCAACGTTCGGTGGTGCAGGCACGGCGGACAATACTCACATACTCCTTGCCAAGCGGGGCGAGGCCTTCGCAGATCAAATCCACGGCTTTGTCGTATGGAATTTTCACTTTCTTCTTTTCGATGGGAGCCCAGATATCGTAGTAGGCAAACTTCTTCAAGCCAAGCGCCTTGCGGCGAATATTGAAATAGCGATGCCAGACAGGAATGTTCTTTTTGAAGGTGTTGATCAGGTTGTGGAACACATCAGTGCTGATATTGAGGTCGAACAGCGATGCATCCAGCGTGGTCTCATGCTTGCGCACGCGCATATTGAACACGTTGGCTTGAATGTTATGAGCCAGATTGCTCGCCAGTGTATTCTTGTGCTCCACATATTTATCCATGTAATTGGTGTAAGCGGCTTTACGTGCCTTGCGGTCAGCGAGGCCCATCAACTGTGTGTCGTAATTTCCCTGCACCACATCCAGCGTATTGCCCTTGCTGTCTTTAATAGACTTGAATTTGAAGTCGGCATTGGTCAACATGCTGGTGGAGTTATAAAAACCGCCGAGCGGCTCGCTCACCATGCCAAGCACTTCCTCCACTTCCGCCGAACGGACGTGCGCCTGCTTGCGGAAGAGATTCTCAATATAAAACTTATAAGCGCCGAGCTTCGCTTCCTGTTGAATGAATTTATCGAGTTTGGCTTTTCCGATCTCAAGCAATTCAGGCTGAAGGAATGAAACCACAGAGGCCACCTGCCCGTACATGCCGCCAGCCTTGGCGCGCATGCCCGCGGCTTTTTGATCGGTGGTGTCAACCGAATAGGCAAAGCTGGCATACATGAAGGCTTTCTGCGCACGCACTACAAGGTCTTCAAAAGCCTTGAAACCTTTTAGAAGAACCGCCGCGCTTTCACCCAGAGTTCCCTGATATTTTTTCACACTTGGAATATCAGCGATGATCTTTTCAACTTCCTTTTCCCAGGCTTTATCGTTGGGAAAAACGCTTTCGGAATTCCACTTATACTTTTTGTCAATTTTGCTGCGAGGAGGAATGGAGGCCATAGGTTATCCTTTTAATATGATTATATTTTTGATTTTACCATTAGGTCGTAGGGACACCGCCACCTACCGTGGGAGGGAAAAACAGATTCTTGCACCAGATGCGCCCGCCGAAGCGTCAGCCCAAATGCGCCCGCCGTGCGCTTCTACGATGGCGCGCGTGAGATAAAGCCCCAGCCCCGCACCCTTTGTCTGCTTTACGGCATTGGTTGAGCGGTAAAAACGATCGAAGATATGCGGCAGGTCTTTGGCTTCTATCCCCGGCCCTTCATCGCTCACACAAATGATAACCTGCTCGGGCCGCACAGAACCGCTGATCTTGATCTCACCATTCGGTGCATATTTCAAAGAATTGGAAACTAGATTCGAAACCACTTGCTCCAACCGATTTTCATCGCCGAGGATGACTGGGAAATTCGCGGGGAAATCCGTAATAATTCGGTGTTTTGGAGATTGTGATGCAAACCGCTCGCTCACCCTTAACGCAAGGCTGGGTATGGCGACATCGGCATGATTCAAGCTGAGACCACCCGCCTGCAACCGCGAAGCATCCAGCAGGTCATCGATCATCTTCGATAAACGGTCCGCCTCTTCTTCGATGACTGCCAGCGAATCGCTGATGGTGTGCTTGTCCCATTTCGCGTCATCACGCCGCAGTGTGGACGCGTAGCCTTTGATCAATGCGACAGGCGTCCGCAACTCATGGCTGACGATGGAAATGAACGTGGCTTTAATTTCATCGGCCGTGCGGAAATGCGAAATATCACGCACGCTGAGAATGACATTGCGAAGCTTGCCTTCTTCAGAAAGCAATGGCGCGTATGTAATCCCCACCGGAAGCGGCGGAGGCGCAGGTCTTGCGAGGTCGCCTTCTACATATAAGGTGGCATTTGGAGTCAACGGCCAATTCCCGGCAACGGATTCCTCGAGCGTTCTGCCCTGTGGTTCTTTCTTCCATTTAATAATACTGGAATGGTTCTTGCCTGTGATCTCTTCACGGGTTTGCCCAAAGAGTTTTTCGAATGCGCCGTTGCATCTTTCGATATCGAGGTTGGCATCCAGAATCAAAATGCCATCCGCGGCAGATTCGAGCAATGCGGCCAGTCTTTGCTTTTCATAGGAAACCTGTCCATAAAGCTGGGCATTGAACACAGCGATCGCGGCCTGATCTGCGAAGGATTGCAGCAGGGTTCTATCATTGGGCGTGAAAAGATCCGCGTAATTACGGAAAATAAAGATCACGCCGATGACTTGTCCGTGCGCGGCGAGGGGCAGGCCTGTGCCGTTGAGCAGCCCCATACTGGCGGTGTAGGTCAATTCCTTCAACATGCGGTTGAGTTCACGCACGTCCAACTCGCGGACCTTTTCCTCGGCAAGAAGCGGGGTTAAGTAGGAGAGAAATGCCGGGGCGATGCCATGTGCCGCGCTGACGCGCCAGCCGTCGGGTTGTTTGAGTGCGATAAGTCCCGCCTGCCCGGCCAGCATTTCAATCGAGACCCGTAAAATGCGCGCAAGCAGCTTTTCAAGGTCAAGTTCCTCAGTAAGCAGGCGCGAAATCTCAAGCAGATAATCCCGTTGACGAACGCGAAAATCAGGAAGCATGGACGGAATAATGGACATTCCTTTTATTTTATCACTGCGGGCGTTGAAAGACAAAAACCAACAAAGTTTGTACAAATACGCACGATAATTTCTTTCAATATTGAAGGGCAATAATATTGCACGGAAGTTAACATAGTTGTAAAATGATAAGGAAATTAATAGTACTTAAGGATGGATGCTGAGATAAAAGACTTGCGCCCATGCTTTTTATATATTTTTTTGAAAGTCTGTTTCCCGTAGTTATTTTTGCAAGAGGATAATCAAATGGTCAAATCGTTTAAGCTGTTTTTCTCGTCATTAATCCTGTCAATTTCACTAATAATGTCATCAGCCTCTCCTGTTCTGGCTCTGTCATTCCCGGCGGAGATCAACAAGGAATTTACGCCGATCCAGATCGACCCGGGTGAAACATCCATCCTAAGGGTGTATATCTACAACCCAAATTCGTTCCAATTAACAAATGCCGGTTGGACGGATAACCTTGTTGGCGTCCAGCCTGGGATGTATCTTGTGGCTCCCGGTCTGGTATTTAACAACTGCGGCGGGGCAGTGACCGCAGTGCCAGGCCAGACAACCTTTTCCTTGAGTGGCGGGACGGTTCCAGCCCAGTCAGGACCGACGCCGGGCCAGTGTTACGTGGAGGTTGCTGTAAGCTCCATCACACCCGGGAACTTGATCAACACCATCGGCACGGGTTTGGTAAACGGTTTGAATGCCAAAGGCAATGATGGCGGAACCATCGTTGATATTACCAATACAACCCCGGCAAGCGCCACGCTGGTTGTCTCCACAGTTACGCCCCCCACACTGACCAAATCATACTCTTCGACAAATATTTTCGTGGGCCAAACCAGCCGTTTGACCATCACTCTCAACAATAACGATACTACGACAAACCTGAGCGGAGTTTCCTACACGGATAACCTGCCTGTGGGTACACGTTTTGGAAATCAGCTTATCCTCGCAACCCCGGTCAATGCAACCATAACAGGTTGCGGCGGTTACTCGTTGACAGCCAACCCGGGCGGAACCCAGATCGCGCTCACAAATGCCACGGTCACACCAAGCGTCAACTGTGTGGTGGCAGTGGATGTCACCGGCTTAGCGGACCAGTATTCAAATGTGATCCCTGCTGGTCCGGGAGCCCCCGCGATTCAAAGCAATCAGGGTGTAACAAATCCCGCCGCAGCTACTGCTCAATTGAACATTCAACCTGTCAGGATTACCAAATCATTTTCCCCCACCAGCTTCCAGGTCGGCGGAACGACGACACTGACCATCCGAATCCAAAACCCAACTGCATCAGCGTATACCAATGTAACAAACAATGGTGCGGCGCTTGATGCCCTGCCCGCTCCCTTTGTGGTAGCCCCTACACCCGGCGTAACAAACTCCTGCGTAGGAAGCGTTACCGCGGCTGCAGGCAGTTCAAATATCAGCATTTCCGGCCTGACGGTTCCCGGTGGAAGTGTTGGAGCACCGGGTGAATGTCTGATCACAGTTCAAGTGACTGCTACAGCTGCCGCCAGCAATGTTACCAATACGATCGCCTCGGGTACATTGGCTTCACCTGATCACCCAACCCTTACAAATTTTCCAAATTCTACGGCAACCATTTCAGCCTACGCCGTGGGCGTGGGCTTGACCGGTGCCAAATCATTTTCGCCCACCACCATCGACCCGGGGCAAAACACGCGTCTACGCATTGACCTGACCGCCCCCCTCGATACAAATCTGACCAATTTCTCGATTACAGACGACCTCTCGTTGATCGGTTTGACCATCACCAATTCGACCCCTGCCTCAAAGACGGCCAATTGTATTGGTGGAACGCTTACCGCCACTACTGGCACAAATATCATCACCTGGGCCGGCGGCACGATCAACGCCGGACAATTGTGCCGCATCGAAGTCTATGTGACGAGCAACACCGCCGGAGCAGTCACAAATAGAATCACCCCCGCGCAAATTTCAAACACGGAAAACCGTGACCCAGCCGCAGACATCACTGCCGTTCTGAACGTAACCCAGCCCAGCGACCTTTCAGTATCCAAGCTTTTCAGCCCCAACCTGGTCGTCCCCAGTGGAATCACCAGGCTGAGAATAACGATTCAAAACACCAATGCACTTCCCATTACCGGCCTGTCCGTGCTTGATGACCTCGCCAGCATGGGCAGCGGCGGCAACGCTGTGCGTGTTGCACCCACGCCGAATGGATTTACCGATTGCGGAGGCACATTTGCGCCCGTAGCCGGGGCATCGACCGTCTCCCTTACTGGAGGTACAGTTCCACCGCAGAATCGGAGGCGTCCCGGGCATCTGCACCATCGAAGTCAATGTCCGTGCGCAATCCAACACCGGAACGCGAACCAATACGATCACCAATACCAATATCAGCGGACAGGTGCAGGGAAGTGGAACCACGATCTTCGCTCCGATCAATGCGACTGCTACGCTTCAAACCACAGCCTTGAGCCTGGTTATCAATAAGGAATTTGACCCAAATCTTGTTTACGGTGGTGCATCTTCTGAATTAAGGGTGATTCTCGACAACCCAAGCGCAACCGTCGCTCTGACGGGTATTGCTTTCACCGATGACATGACCCTTCTGGGTTCAGGCATGGTCCTCGCCAATCCGGTCAGTCTCAATGAGGGCACCTGCGGAGGGACTCTCACTGGCAACCCAGGTGACACATCCTTCTCATTCAGCGGCGGCACCCTCGCTGCCGGAGCGACATGCACATTGACCTTACGTGCAACATTGACGGTCAATGGAAATATCACCAATCGTATTCCCGCAGGCTCAGTAACCACCCTGCAAGGCGCCACCAATGCCATGCCAGTAGAGGCTTCACTGTCTAATCTTGCAGGTGCCAGTGTAGGCAAGGCATTTTCACCCGGCGTCATCATTGCAGGTTCGGGCGGTGTCTCAACACTCACGATCACCATCAACAACACCACCGGCCTCACCCTGACTCAGGTAGGCTTGGTCGATAACTTGCCAGTTGGGCTGAACATTGCCGCCGCACCTGCGGCAATCAATAACTGTAGCACCGGTTCATTGACCGCCATGGCGGGAACGCAACTTATTGAATTGATCGGCGGAACCCTTGGACCCAATTCGTCTTGTACGCTCGTGGTGCCTGTCACCAGCGATGTTCCGGGCAGTTACACCAATACAATTCCAATAAACACACTTACAAACACAGAGGGTTATACCAACACAGAGCCAGCCGAAGATACACTCATTGTCACTGGCTTCAGCCTCGGTAACCGTGTTTGGGAAGATAACGGCGCGGGCGGCGGTACAGCCGACGACGGTGTTCGCAATGGCACCGAACCCGGCATTGACGGCGTCACGGTCAATCTTTACCGTGACTCAGACGACAACGGCACACCCGATGGCGCAGCGATTGCGACCATGAACACAGCAGGTGGCGGATTCTATCGCTTCGACAACCTGAAAGCTGATACCTACATCGTTGAAGTGGTCACCCCGGCAGGATTCTCCAGCAGCACCGTGGATGCAGGTGACGCCGACGCCGATGTGGATGACGATGACGACAATGGCGTGGTCATCTCCGGTGTCAACGTCCGCAGCAACCCGGTCACACTTGGACCGACTGCCAACGAACCCACGGGCGAAACCAACCCTGCCACCAACCCCGAAGCAGGCGAAGCCGTGGACAATCAATCCAACCGCACCGTGGACTTTGGCTTCGTCACATCCTACAGTCTCGGCAACCGCGTCTGGGACGACAATGGTGCAGGCGGCGGCACAGCCAGTGACGGCCTCCGCAACGGAACTGAACCCGGCCTTGACGGTGTCACCGTCAATCTCTATCGTGACTCAGATGACAACGGCACACCCGATGGCGCGGCAATCGCAACCATGAATACAGCGGGCGGTGGTTTCTATCGCTTCGATGGCCTGCGTGCCGACACCTACATCGTTGAAGTTGTTCCACCCGCTGGTTACACCAGCACTGTGGATGCAGGCGACCCCGACGCCGACGCAGGCGATGACGATGATAACGGCGTGGTCATCTCCGGTGCCAATGTCCGCAGTAACCCCGTCACACTCGGACCCGGAAACAGCGAACCCACCGGTGAAACCAATCCAGCCACCAATCCAGAACCCGGCGAGGCAGTGGACAATCGCTCCAACCGCACCGTGGACTTCGGCTTTATCACTTCCTACAGTCTCGGCAATCGCGTTTGGGATGACAACGGCGCAGGCGGCGGCACAGCCAGTGACGGCCTCCGCAACGGTACCGAACCCGGCATTGACGGCGTCACGGTCAATCTTTACCGTGACTCAGACGACAACGGTACACCCGATGGCGCGGCAATCGCAACCATGAATACAGCAGGCGGCGGTTTCTATCGCTTCGATGGCCTGCGTGCCGACACCTACATCGTTGAAGTTGTCCCACCCGCTGGTTACACAAGCACAGTGGATGCAGGCGACCCGGATACCGACGCAGGCGATGACGATGATAACGGCGTGGTGATCTCCGGAGCAAATATTCGCAGCAACCCCGTCACGCTTGGACCGGGGACAGCTGAACCCACCGGCGAAAATAACCCGGCCACTAATCCAGAAGCTGGCGAAGCAAATGATAATCAATCCAACCGCACTGTCGACTTCGGCTTCGTCACTGCCTATAGTCTTGGCAACCGAGTCTGGATGGACGACGGCACAGGCGGCGGCACCGCCAACGATGGCGTGCGCAACGGAACCGAACCTGGAATTGATGGCGTAACAGTTAATCTATACCGCGACTCAGATAACAACGGAACACCTGACGGTGCAGCCATCGCAACCATGAACACAGCGGGTGGCGGATTCTATCGTTTCGACAACCTGCGGGCTGATACCTACATCGTTGAAGTTGTTACCCCGGCTGGAACCACCAGTACCGTGGATGCTGGCGACCCCGACACTGATGTCGATGATGACGACGATAACGGTGTAGTCATCGTCGGCGCAAATGTCCGCAGCAACCCTGTCACTCTTGGACCCGGAAACACAGAGCCTACCGGCGAAAATAACCCAGCCACAAATCCCGAAGCAGGCGAAGCCGCAGATAACCGATCCAATCGTACCGTGGACTTCGGCTTTATTACATCCTACTCTCTCGGTAATCGCGTTTGGGAAGATACAGGTGTAGGCGGCGGCACTGCCAACGACGGTCTCCGCAATGGCACCGAACCTGGTATCGATGGTGTTACCGTCAACCTGTACCGCGACTCAGATAACAACAACACACCCGATGGCGCAGCCATTGCCACAACCACAACTGCAGGCGGCGGATTCTATCGCTTCGACAACCTGACAGCTGACACTTACATCGTTGAAGTCATCGCCCCGACGGGTTATACCAGCAGCACCGTGGATGCAGGCGACGCTGACGCCGACGTAGATGATGACGATGACAACGGCGTGGTAATCTCCGGCAGCAGTGTCCGCAGCAACCCCGTCACACTTGGACCGGGCGCTGTCGAACCCACCGGTGAAACCAATCCGGCCGTCAACCCAGAGGCGGGCGAAGCGGTTGACAATCAATCCAACCGCACCGTGGACTTCGGCTTCTACTTCATCCCCTACTCCCTCGGTAACCGTGTCTGGATGGACGACGGCACAGGCGGCGGCACCGCCAGCGATGGCGTCCGCAACGGCACCGAACCTGGAATTGATGGCGTAACGGTTAATCTATACCGCGACTCAGATAACAACGGCACACCCGATGGTGCCGCGATCGCAACCATGAACACAGCGGGTGGCGGATTCTATCGCTTCGATAACCTGCGGGCTGATACATACATCGTCGAAGTTGTTATCCCAACGGGAACCACCAGCACGGTCGACGCCGGTGACCCCGACACCGATGTGGACGATGATGATGACAATGGCGTGGTCATCGTCGGCGCAAACGTCCGCAGCAACCCGGTCACACTCGGACCTGGAAACAGCGAGCCCACTGGTGAAACCAATCCAGCCATCAATCCCGAGGTTGGCGAAGCAACAGACGATCATTCCAACCGTACCGTAGACTTCGGCTTTATTACATCCTACAGCCTCGGCAACCGCGTTTGGGCTGACACAGGCTCGGGCGGCGGTACTGCCAATGACGGCCTCCGCAACGGCGGTGAACCCGGTATCAATGGTGTCACGGTCAACCTATACCGCGACTCAGATAACAACAGCACACCGGACGGCGCAGCCATTGCCACAACCACAACTGCTGGCGGCGGATTCTATCGCTTCGATAACCTGACAGCTGACACTTACATCGTTGAAGTCATCGCCCCGACAGGTTACACCAGCAGCACAGTGGACGCTGGCGACCCTGACGCCGACGTAGATGACGACGATGACAACGGCGTGGTCATCTCCGGCAGCAGTGTCCGCAGCAACCCCGTCACACTTGGACCGGGCGCTGTCGAACCTACTGGCGAGAACAACCCTGTAACCAATCCTGAAACGGGCGAATCGGTTGATAGTCAATCCAACCGCACCGTAGACTTCGGCTTCTACTTCATCCCCTACTCTCTCGGCAACCGTGTCTGGATGGACGACGGCACAGGCGGCGGCACAGCCAACGATGGCGTCCGCAACGGAACCGAGCCCGGCATTGACGGTGTGGCAGTCAACCTCTATCGTGACTCAGACAACAACAGCACACCCGATGGCGCGGCCATTAATACCACCACAACTTCCGGCGGTGGCTTCTATCGCTTCGACGATCTGATTGCCGACACTTACATCGTCGAAGTTGTTATCCCAACGGGAACCACCAGCACGGTCGACGCCGGTGACCCCGACACTGATGTGGATGACGATGACGACAATGGCGTGATCGTTTCCGGCGCCAACATGCGCAGCAACCCGGTTACCCTTGGGCCGGGATCCAGCGAACCCACCGGCGAAACCAATCCCGCCATCAACCCCGAAGCGGGCGAGGCAACCGATGACCACTCCAACCGCACCGTAGATTTCGGCTTCGTAACAGGCTATAGTCTCGGCAACCGTGTTTGGTTGGACGACGGCGCAGGCGGCGGCACAGCCAATGACGGCCTCCGCAATGGCACCGAGCCCGGTATTGACAACGTCACAGTTCGCCTCTATCGCGACTCAGATGACAACGGCACACCGGACGGCGCAGCCATCGCAACCATGAACACTTCTGGTGGCGGCTTTTATCGCTTTGACGGTCTCAGAGCCGACACCTATATTGTTGAAGTCATCCCGCCGACAGGCTATAACAGCACGGTGGATGCGGGCGACCCGGACGTCGACACCAATGACGATGATGACAACGGCGTGGTTATTTCCGGCAGCAACATCCGCAGTAACCCGGTCACACTTGGACCGGGAGCCAGTGAACCCACCGGCGAAACCAACCCGACGGTCAACCCTGAAGCTGGTGAAGCGGCCGATAATCAATCCAACCGCACCGTGGACTTTGGCTTCGTCCAGCAAACAACACCTCCACCAACGTCATCTGCCATCCAGATCGTGAAAACCCCGAGCGTCACAGTAGTCAATCCTGGTGATAGTGTTACATATTCATATGTAGTCACCAACATCGGCAAGACTCCGCTGTCATCCGTTATCGTGACAGATGACAAATGCTCACCTGTGCTTTATGTTAGCGGTGATCTCAACACAAACAACATCCTCGAAACCACGGAAATCTGGAACTACACCTGTACGACAACACTGACCGTAACCACCATCAACATTGCCACAGTCACCGGCACGGATCCGGGTAGAGTGGTTGTCACAGACACAGATACTGCCACCGTCACCGTTGCAGACACCGGCCTTTCCAAGGTCATCACCGGCACCAGCGAAACCTTCACCAGCGGAAACGATGTAGCAATCGGCGAAATCGTAACCTACAAAGTCACCATGACCCTGCCCGCCGGACTACCATACAACAACGTGGTCGTCACTGATCGCATGGATAAAGGCCTCGCCTTCGTAGACTGTGTATCAGTCACCCTTGGTGGAACAGACATCACCAGCATCGTCTGCCCGCCAACCGTTTCTGCAATCGACTCCCCCTCGAATCCGGCCAATGCGGGTCGTCAGGCGCAATTCAACATCGGCAACATCCCCGCCTCTACAACCCCGACAGCACTTGTCATCACCTACCGCGCCATCGTGCTTGACATCATCGAGAACCAGGAATATGACAAGCTGAATAACAGCGTCACCCTCACTTGGGATGGCGGTTCATTCACCACGAGTGCACCGGAAGTCATAATCCTTGAACCCGATATTGATATCGAAAAGGACGCCGACCCAACCACCGTAACGGCTGGCACATCCATTAAATTCACCCTCTTCATCACCCACACTTCCCTAAGCCTCACTGATGCCTTCGATGTGGTGGTGACCGATATCCTGCCGAAGGGCCTCGAATATGTGGCTTGTACACCGATCACCTACAGCGGTGTTGTTCCAAGCGTCCAACCCGACCCATGTAACATTCCGAACGGTAACACGCTTCAATTCTCGTGGGATGTCCTCCCGCTTGGGCAAAATGCCACTGTCACCTTCTTTGCCCGTTACGATGGCACCAAGACCAGTGTCATGAACAGCGCATCGGTGGCATGGACCTCTCTTCCGATTGATTTCATCAACGGCAAACCGCCGCGCCTCTCTGATTACAACGACACATCCACCGAACGTTGGTACGATCCTGAGGATCTCGTCAACATCTACCAGATCGGCGATAACGTCTGGATCAACCCGCCGACCTTGGAAGAGCCTGTTGAGGATGTGGAGGATCTGCCGACCAGCCTCCCTGCTACAGGCTTCGCTCCGAATATCATCACCACCCTGCCAGCTCAGCCTGCCAATAAGGCCTACACAAACACTGACGTTTGGGTGGAGATTCCAAGCATCGGCGTGAATATGCCGATCGTGGGCGTTCCCTTGGTGGAAGATGAGTGGGATGTCTCCTGGCTGTGGAATGAAGCAGGCTGGTTGAACGGAACAGCCTTCCCGGGTTGGCAGGGCAACAGCGCCTTGACCGGTCATATCACACTGCCCAACGGCAGACCCGGCCCGTTTGCCATGCTTGGCAATCTGCAATGGGGCGACAAGATCATTGTCCACGCCTATGGAACGGTCTACACCTATGAGGTTCGCGAAACCCGCACGGTCAGCCCAGACAACGTATCCATCCTCAAACACGAGGAAGATTCTTGGATTACCTTGATCACATGCAAGACTTACGACAAAGCGACGAACACATATTCCCGCCGTACTGCTGTGCGCGCCATATTGGTCAGCACCACTACCGATAAGCAAACGAAAGAAGCCAGAGGCGGCAGATAGATTTAGCAGCAAAAAACTTCCGGGCTTGTCAGCCCGGAAGTTTTTAATTTAACTCGATCTGTTTTACTTCTAACCTTTTTCAGCTACAGTCAACGCTTCCTCGAAGATCCTCAAACCTTCATCCATTTCAGACTTGCTGATCGAAAGCGGAGGCGCAATGCGGATCACACTCTTGCCACAGGAAAGCATCAACAATCCGCGCTCAAAGCCGAGGTCCACAACGCGTTCGGTCAGGTCGTGATCGGGTTCCTTCGTTTCACGATCCTTCACGAATTCAACACCGATCATTAAACCTTTTCCACGGACATCTCCAATGCTGGGATGGCGCGTCTTGATCTCTTCCAGCGCATCCAGCGCGTACTGACCAACCACTTCGGCATTCTTCATGAACTCTTTTTCGATGAGGTCAATTGTCGCAAGCGAAGCCGCGCATGAAATGGGATTGCCACCGTATGTATTCCCGTGAGTGCCGATCTCCCAATCCATCACAGACTTACGAGCAATGCATGCACCGAGCGGCATACCCGAAGCAATACCCTTGGCTGAGGTGATCATATCCGGTTCCACGCCAAAGTGCTCTATTGCCCACCACTTCCCTGTACGCCCCATGCCGCACTGCACTTCATCCAGAATCATCAGGATGCCATGCTTGTCACACAATTTTCGCAATGCAGGGTAAAAACCTTCCGGCGGGACGATGTACCCGCCTTCACCCTGAATCGTTTCCACCAAAATTCCTGCCACATCCTTGGGCGGAAGAATCTGATTGAGGATTTCCTCTTCGATGTAGCGCACGACCGCCTCGCCGTAATCCTCACCTTTGCGACGCTCCAACACTGGGCGGTATGGATTCGGAAATGGCGCATGTGTTACGCCATTCATCAACGGATAAAACCCGCCATGATATTTTGCCTTGCTCGCCGTGAACGTCACCGCACCCATCGTGCGCCCATGAAAGGCGCCCGTGAAACCAATGAAATTCGTACGTTTGGTGTGATATCGCGCCAGCTTAATGGCGGTTTCCACAGCTTCGGTCCCCGAATTGGTCATAAAGGTCAACGCATCTTCCTTGAACGGCGCGATCTCACTCAGTTTCTCGCCAAGCTGAATCCAATTTTCGTGATAGAAATCCGATGAAATATGAATGAACTTTTCGGCCTGTTCCTGAATGGCCTTCACCACTTTCGGATGCGAATATCCAGTGGAAACTACTGCAATACCGCCCATAAAATCCAAAAAGCGATTGCCGTCCACATCCCATACTTCACTGCCTTTTCCGTGATCCATCACAAATGGATATCCACGCGGGTAGGAAGGTGAGATCACCTTCCGATCCCGTTCGATCATTGCCTTGGCTTTCGGCCCGGGTAAATTAGGTTTTGTCATACATTCTCCTTGTTTCAATTAAGCCGTTTTTTAGGCGCACTCAAACCAGGCAATCCCCAACACGATGGAAAATTGCAATTTGGAAAGAGCACTCCTCTCAACGACATTATTTCCCAAGTTTCAACTCAGTCAGCGCGTCAGGCTGCCCCGAGTCATCCCCCAATTCCGCATCTTTTTTGGCATTATATTGTAAATATGCAGGGCAATTATACCGTATGGAGCTTAAGCAGGCACTCAACCGCCTATAAAAGCGGCAACACAAAAAGGAGTAAAAAATCTCCCTTCTTAGAGGGTTTGACTCATATATTCAACCCTGCTATCATCTTTTTTATGCGAAAAAATTTTCTTGCAGGTCTTTGGCAGGCATTGCGCGATATTCCCCGCTGGTTGCGGCCAGGGCTGGGTGTGAAACGATGGTTTACTCTGGTCTTGATCGGCATCACAATGCTGGGACTGGGTCTCGCCGTCATACTAATCGACCTGTATCGCACTGATTCAGAAAACCCGATCCTGCTCACATTTCTTTCTTATGCCTCCCTGCGTTTCATCCCACGTATTTGGCGTGCCGTCATTTTTGGTGGATTGGGAATCGGTATTGTTATTTACGGTATCTTGCAGCTCAACCGTTCCCTGTTAAAACCATTTATCCGCCCCGGATCCGATGTGTTCGACCAGCTCACAGAATTTCGCCGCCGCGAACGCGGCCCGCGCATCGTCACTGTCGGCGGCGGGCATGGACTCGCCACCTTATTGCGCGGATTAAAAGTTCACACAAGGAATCTCACTGCTGTGGTCACGGTTGCAGATGATGGTGGTTCCTCGGGAAGGCTTCGCGAAAGTCACGGCATCCTTCCACCAGGGGATATCCGCAACTGTCTCGCCGCGCTTTCCAACGACGAAGCCATGCTCACGCAGCTTTTTCAATATCGTTTCAGCGGCTCTGCCGGACTGGAGGGGCATTCCTTTGGAAACCTTTTCATTACAGCCATGGCTGATATCACAGGCAGCTTCGAGGAAGCGGTGGCTGAATCAGGTCGCGTGCTTTCGGTAAACGGACGCGTACTTCCCTCCACATTGCATGATGTAAAACTGGTCGCAAGCATGGAACTGCCGCACTCATTGAACGAAATCCGAGTGGAAGGTGAAAGCAAAATTCCGACAATGGCTGGCAGGGTTCGTCGTGTATGGCTCGAGCCCGATGATGCCCCTGCATTTCCACCCGTCATCAAGGCCATTCTCAATGCAGATGTGATTGTGGTTGGACCAGGCAGCCTTTACACAAGCCTTTTGCCCAACCTGCTCGTCAATGATCTACTGGCCGCCATGCATGCCAGCCGCGCCATCAAGATGTATGTGTGCAATATTGCTACCCAATCCGGTGAGACGGATTCTTACACCTGCTTCGACCACGTCCGTGCACTTGAAGGGCACGTGGGTGAAGACCTATTCGATATCATTCTTTGTAATGACAATTACCGTGGCACGATCAGCCCGGACTCAAAATGGGTACAGGCCGATGAAAAGATCCTGTCTGACGCGCGAACTTATTGCACCGACCTTGTAGATGATGACCATCCATGGCGACACGATTCGGAGAAACTGGCAAGGGAAATCATACAGATTTACTCCGAAAAGACTGGGCCATTGATCTAGCCAAAGGCGTATTTTCGAAAAGGTAAACGATTACATTCATCCTATTAATTATGGACGTACGAAAATTCACAAATTTTGCTTAAAGAAGTAAAATTCAGGTTGTATGAAAGCTCATACCAGAGCAGGCACAAATTAAGTTGTCACGTGTCCTCTGTTGCAAACAAACCAAATTGGAGGATTTTCTCATGTCAGTAAAAGTTGGTATTAATGGCTTCGGCCGTATCGGACGCCTCGCCTTCCGCACTTTGAAGGCTCGTTACCCGGAACTTGAAGTAGTGGCGGTCAATGACTTGTTCGACTCTGCGACAAACGCGCACCTGCTCAAGCATGATTCAACCTATGGAAATTTTGACAAGAGTGTTGAAGTCAAAGATGGCAATTTGGTCGTCGACGGCAAAACAGTCAAAGTCACAGCCGAAAAGGACCCGGCTGCGATCAAGTGGGCCGAAATGGGCGTGGATATCGTTATCGAATCCACTGGCTTCTTCACCGATGCCACCAAGGCAAAGGTTCATATCGAATCAGGCGGCGCGAAAAAAGTGATTATTTCAGCGCCCGCCAAGAACGAAGACATCACCATTGTTCTGGGCGTGAACGACGATAAATATGATGCCAAGAAACACAACATTGTTTCCAACGCATCCTGCACCACCAATGGCCTTGCGCCAGTAGCTAAAGTGCTTAATGACAAGTTTGGAATTGAACGGGGTCTGCTCACCACAGTCCATGCCTACACAGGCTCACAGAAATTACAGGATGTCGGTGCAAAAGACCTGCGTGATGCCCGCGGTGCTGCACAGAACATTGTCCCTTCTTCGACTGGCGCAGCAAAGGCCGTTGGTTTGGTCATTCCTGAACTCAAGGGTAAATTTGGCGGCATGGCTTTCCGCGTGCCCACCCCTACAGTTTCAGTCGTTGACTTCACTGCCATCTTAAACAAGGAAGCCTCCATCGAAGAGATCCGCGCTGCGATGCTTGAGTATGCCAATGGTTCGATGAAGGGCATTCTCGATGTCACCGATGAGCCGCTCGTTTCCACCGATTTGCGCGGCACCACATTCTCCAGCGTCTTCAGCGCCATGGATACCCTCGTGCTTGGCAACATGATCAAAGTTGTAGCCTGGTATGACAACGAATGGGGTTATGCCTGCCGCACTGCCGACCTCGTCGCGATGATGGCGAAGAGCCTGTAGGAGTAAATACGTAGACAAGCAGACAGGTACACAAGTCGCTTCAAGACCTGTGTACCTGTTTTTCATGTTTACAAAATTTGGAGCAATCATGAACAAGAAGACAGTCAAAGACATTGATCTAAAAAACAAACGCGTTCTCATGCGTGTCGACTTCAACGTACCAATGGCAGATGGCAAAGTCACCGACGATAAACGCATCAAAGCCGCACTGCCGACCATCAAATATGTTTTGGAACAAGGCGCATCATTGCTTTTGATGAGTCATCTCGGGCGACCAAAAGGCGGTCCAGACCCTGAGTTTAGCCTGCGTGCTGCTTCAGAGGCATTGGCAGCCCTGTTAGGGACTCCTGTCAAAATGGCGCCCGATTGTGTTGGTCCCGAAGTTGAAAAGATGGCCAAGGAATTGAAGGCAGGTGAAGTGCTGATGCTCGAAAACACACGCTTCCACAAAGGCGAGGAAAAGAACGATCTCGACCTTGCCAAGCAGATGGCCGCTTTAGGCGACGTATACGTCAACGATGCATTTGGCTCCGCTCATCGCGCCCACTCCTCCACCGAAGGGATCGCACGTTTCCTGCCTGCCGTTTCTGGCTTTTTGATGGAGCAGGAACTCGAATATCTCGGGCGCGCGGTTGCCAACCCCGAACATCCCTACATTGCCATTCTCGGCGGCGCAAAGATCAGCGATAAGATTCTGGTCGTTGAAACCCTCGCCGCAAAATGTGACAAGCTCATCATCGGCGGCGGCATGGCAAACACCTTCCTCTCTGCAAAGGGACTGAACATGCAGGATAGTCTCGTCGAAGCAGAAGCGCTTGAAACCGCAAAGACGTTGCTCGGCAAACTCGGCGATAAACTCGTCTTGCCCGTGGATGCCATCATCGCAGACAAGTTCGATGCCGAAGCCAACACCCAAACCGTGGATGTGGACAAAATTCCCGCAGGCTGGCGCATGCTGGATGTAGGGCCGAAAACCGTCAGCTTGTATCAGGCTACTTTAGACGGAGCCAAATTAATCGTTTGGAATGGACCCGTTGGCGTCTTCGAAATGCCAAAATTTGCCGAAGGCACATTCGCCCTTGCGCGCATGTTGGCTGAATCCAAAGCCATCACAGTCATCGGCGGCGGCGACTCGGCCAGCGCGGTCAAGAAGGCTGGCGTTGCAAAGCAGATGACGCATGTTTCCACAGGCGGCGGTGCATCGTTGGAATTTCTTGAAGGAAAAGAATTGCCCGGCGTGGCAGCATTGCTTGATAAATAACGTAGGCAATCGACCAAATTCTACATATCAGTTTACAAACAATTTACATGGGCGCAACCTAAATTAAGGACACTCGGCTATAATCTAAAAAAATGCAATCGGAGATAGTGTATGTCGTTCAACATCGGTGAAAACGTCGGTCCATATCGGATTCTTGAACAACTTGGGCAGGGCGGTATGGCTACGGTTTTCAAAGCCTACCATGCCTCGCTTGACCGTTATGTGGCTTTAAAAGTTTTGCACCCGGCGTTTAATCAGGACCAGTCCTTCATCTCCCGTTTTCAACGTGAAGCACGGGTGGTCGCAAAGCTGGAACACCCGAACATCGTTCCCATTTACGATTATTCCGAACACGAAGCGCGTCCTTATTTGGTGATGAAATACATCGAGGGCGATACGCTCAAGGCGCGTTTGAACAAAGGCCCGTTGACCTCGACAGAGATCGAGAGTGTGGTGAATTCCATCGGCTATGCCCTGGCATACGCACACAGACAGGGCATCCTTCATCGCGATGTAAAACCATCCAATGTAATGATCGCCGCGGATGGAATGATCTATCTGGCTGATTTCGGCCTCGCCCGTATCGCGCAGGCTGGCGAATCGACCATGTCATCTGATTCGATCATGGGAACACCGCAGTATATTTCGCCCGAGCAGGCCATGGGTAAGAAAGACCTCGACTCTGGTACTGATATTTATTCTTTCGGCGTGATGCTTTATGAAATGGTCGTGGGGCAGGTCCCATTCAGTGCGGATACCCCCTTCTCGATCATTCACGACCATATCTATACCCCTCTGCCCCTGCCAAGAAAAGTAAATCCAAGCGTACCAGAACCTGTTCAAAGGGTGTTATTAAAGGCGCTTGCAAAAGACCGCATTGACCGCTACGAAACAGCCGAGGAATTGGTTCAGGCATTCAAAGACGCGTGGACAGAAGCTGGCGTTCCCATGCAGGGTACAGCCATCGCCATACAATCCACAAATTTGCGGAAGCAGGTTGAGCAGACCGCATCCAAACCAGCCATGCCAACCGCCGTGGCGGAAAAACCATCAGAAAAAGAACCCGCCAAAAAGAAAGGTTTCGCGTGGATATGGGTAGGCGTCGGCGTGGTTGGCTTTCTCTGCCTCATCGTTGCCTTCCTCGCGATCCGCAACAGCAATCGCGCCACGCGCTTGTCTAATCAGGCAAATTCTGAAGCACCCACTTTGGCCGCTGGGCTCCCTGCAGCCACCCAAGTTGTACCGCCGACATTGCCCGCACAAAACCCAGGAAATGGTGGCCCCGGCAACGGGCTTCCTCCCCTTAACCCGCAAGGCACAACTCCTGAGATCACAGCCGCGAAGGACGCGGTTGTAAAAAATCCACAGGACCCCAATGCGCACCTTCAACTTGCCTTCGCCTACTGGGAAGCAAAACAGGTACGCCAATCAACAGATTCGATGAAAGAAGCCCTGACACTCGCTGGCCCTGATAACAAGGAATTTCTTCAACAAGCCGCTGAAGGTTTCAAACAACGCGAGGCCTGGGTGGCGTCAGCCGCTGTTTATGTTCGGCTTTGTTTTAGCTATGGAAATCAGCAGGTACCGTTTGATGTTCGAGCGGAAATGCATCAGGCAGTTTACAAAGCATCTGACCATAAGGATATGCCGCTTGTTCTCCAATTCGAACAGATCGAAACCATCGACCCGCTCATCGCCGCTGTGGCACGCAGTCGTTACGCACTCTACAACGGCAGTCTGACAGATGCAAAAACCTATTTATCAGAAGCGGAAAAGATCGATCAAAACCTGCCAGAAATTACCCTGCTCAAAGCCGAAATCGCCATGAAGGATGGAAACCCCACGGAAACAAAAGCCATCCTGCTTTCAATTACAACCAATCCCAACATGCCAGAATGGATCGTCTTCATGGCAAACAACTATCTTCTCACAATGCAATAAGGAAAAAACACAATGCGAAAACCACTCGTAGCTGGCAATTGGAAAATGAACAAAACCATCGCAGAAACACGCGACCTGGTATTCACAATGAGCATGAAACTGCGCAAGATCGAAGGCGTGGAAAAGGTTATCTGTCCGCCGTTCATGTCACTCATGGCCGCCTCCGCTTTGCTTGAAGGCTCAGGCATCGGCCTCGGCGCACAGAACATGCACTGGGAGGAAAAAGGCGCCTTCACCGGCGAAGTTTCTCCCGCCATGGTCAAGGAATTATGCGGATACGTCATCCTCGGTCACTCGGAGCGGCGCTCCTATTTTGGAGAAACCGACCAGACTGTGAATCGGAAACTACTCGCCGCCCAAGCCATGGATTTGGTGCCGATCGTTTGCGTCGGCGAGACTTTGGAACAGTACGAATCCAAACTTACCCGTGAAATTGTCTCTGCTCAAACGAGCCAGAGTCTCAGGGACGTAGCTCCCGCCTATGCCCCACGCATGATCGTAGCTTACGAACCCGTCTGGGCCATTGGCACAGGCAAAGCCTCCAACGGACCTGAAGCGAACGACGTCGTCAAAGATGTCATTCGCCCCGCGCTGGCGGAATTGTTTGGAAACGAAACCGCACAAGCCATCCGCGTGTTATACGGCGGATCGGTTACTTCTGCGAATGCCGATGAATTCTTCAGCCAACCCGATATCGATGGCGCACTCGTCGGCGGCGCCAGCCTGAAGATTGATGAATTCGTGGCGATCACAAAGGCCGCCGCAAGCACAGAGGCCTAAAAACGAAGGATCAAGGAAATCTCCCCTTCCTCTTTCACATCCTTTTCCTCCATGCCCTTCACTGGCTTTCTGCTATTCATTCTGTTAATCCTGCCGCTGGTATTTCTCCAGCGGCTTTTACATCGTGAGATTCAAGCGGTTCTGATCATTCTTACCCGCAACTCGCAATTGACCATTGGTTTGTTCTCGGTTCTTTTTTTCCCCGGTATATTCCTGCATGAGTTAAGCCATTTTCTTATGGCAAAACTACTGCGGGTGCGGACAGGAAATTTTTCGCTCATCCCAGCCACCCTGCCGAACGGCCGCCTGCAAATGGGCTATGTGGAAACCGAAGAAACGGACGTGGTCCGCGATTCGTTGATCGGGTTGGCGCCTCTGATCGCAGGCTCGCTCTTCATCGCCTATGCAGGGCTAAACCGCCTCGGGTTTGGCATACTTATGGATTTGCTTGCAAACGGTCAAATTGAGTTGTTTTGGACGGCGGTGGGTTATCTGCCGCAGGTGAATGATTTCTTCCTGTGGTTCTATCTCGTGTTCGTGGTTTCCAGTACCATGATGCCCTCTGAATCAGACCGCCACGCCTGGCTCCCACTCGGTCTGTGGACAGCGGTGCTGTTTACCCTGGCTACCTTCGCCGGTGCAGGCACATGGATGCTTGAAAATCTGGCTCCATCGTTGAACGATTTTCTCGGTACAGTCGCAACCCTGTTCGGGTTAAGCGTTACCGTGCATGTGATTCTTCTGCTTCCCACCATGCTTCTGCACCGCGCAGTTTCAAGGATCACCGGGCTGGATATAAAAAAATAACAATGGGAACACATTCGATCACGAAAACGGGAACCACCATTTGGGTCTGCTTTCCTTCTGCAGCTTCTTCAACGCTTCGGGACTACCCATCTGAATCAACACGTTCTTTGCCATGTTTCTGACAACCTCGCTATCATCCTGCAGCATGGCAGCAATGGCGTTGATCGTTCCCTTGTCGCCAAACTTTCCCAGCGCATCCACAACCCAAAAGCGGACGGGGATTTCCTTATCGCCAAGGGCCGAAAGCAGGCATGGTATTGCCCGCTCATCTCCGATATCACCAAGAATTTGCGCGGCACCATAACGGGCATCAGGGTCTTCACTGGTCAGCAGTTGAATCAGGGACTCAACCGCTTCTTTTCCAAAAATGCGTATTCCTGCAATGGCTTCAGGATGGTTTTCGGGTTCGTTCAATTTCAGCAACAATCTGTTCAAATAATCTTTGTGCTCCTGTTCGGCCTTTTCCAGCGCCTGTTTCCGTTCGCTGGCATGTTTTTCCCTTTGAGCAAGCCATGATTGTTGCCGTCTCCATGCCTTTTGCAGGTCAATGCCACAGTTCTTGCAATGCAGGTCGGTGAGGCTGTTTTGGGTATAGCACATGGGGCACCCAGCCTGCAACAAAGCATCGCAGGCATCGCAATATTTATTGAATTCAGAGTTGAGTGTATTGCAACTGGAACAGATGATCTTTCCGCTTTTTGTCCAATTGGTCAGGACAATAGCCGAACCGCAGGCAGGGCAGCGAAATGGCTGATTTGGATTGAACTTAACATCCACGGGTGAACCGCAGGCGGGACAATTGAGCAGGTCAATTTTCATGGAGTAGACAACTCCCCTCCAAAGCACTTAGTGAACAGGCGGCATTTCTGATTTTTTATTGAATGTATTCCATGCAATCGAGTGCAGGGCTTTCTTTCGAGCAGGAATAGCTTCCACACGCTTGAGCCAGTCTGCTTCGGCTTGTGCGGCTTCATCGAAGCATTGTACCAAGAATTCCGCGCGTTCCTTTGCGGAGGCTTTGGCAAGTCTGCGCGATTCCTGGATGAATTTCTTTTCAAGTTCATCGCGGTCGCCAGCGTAGGTTTTGATGCGTTCGGGGTAATTCAGTAATGTAGCGCGGTGCAAACGTTCATGAGCCCAATATGTCGATGCTGAGTCGTATTTCGAAGCGGGAGCAGGCCCAAGGTTAAGAGAGGACGCGGTGTCCATCCACATCGGTTTGAAAATGCTGGTGCAGGGGGCGGATGTGCCGGTGGCGTAAATGAGCGGGGTGTTGCCATCCAGAAGCACAACGAGGGAGGCAGTGCTTTGGCTTCCGCGAATGGGGCCGAACCCCGCATGCATGCAGACGTCCATGACGGCAACACTGTTTTGGGGGTCGTAATGTTCATCGTCGTGATGGCGGAGAATGCCCATCATGGATTCGAGCGTGACATTGCCTTTTTTCGTTTCAAGCAAAGAGGTGGTGGTGGCACGGCGGACACGGCCTTTACCGAAGTTGGTATAAATAAAATCGGAATAATTTCCCGCATAATCGAATTGCGCGGCAGATTTCACCCAGCCTTTTTGCACAGCGTTTTCAACCAACTCCGTCGAGGCGATATCAAACTGACCGCCAAGCGTAAAACAGTTGGAAATGGAATACACATCTGTGATCTGTTTTGCGGCCCACTGCCTGTCAACTGTTTCAAGCAGCCAGGTCTCGTTTGCATCTGCGATCAAAAAGCTATTGTGATAGTACATGGTTTCGCCATGCGATGCCGAGTTTCCGCCCTGACCAAATTGTTCGAGCAGATCAATGATGACCTGCACGGCTTCACGCGGTGTGACTGCGCGTTCGAGCCCGGCGCGAAGCATATCCATGCCAAGCAAGGCGGGCGTTTTGTTCGCAGGCACTTTCGAATACACCGCTTCGTTGCCGATCACGAGCCCGTGTTCATTCACGCCCATTTCCGCGCCCCACATCCAAAACGGTTTGGATAACAGAACTGCGTGAGTCTTTTCAACCTGCGGAATTTCAATATAGGTGCACTTCAACCTGCTCCCCACCGCGTGAGATTGCGCGGGGACATAAACAATATGCTGGCCTTCGTTCGGGGGTCGGTCTGAATTCTTTGCGAAGATGGCGATATTGTCAGAGGTTGCTTGCTTGCTGGCGATGAGAGTGTCACACATGTTTGTTAATGCCGAAGTATAGCATATTCATTTTTGATTCGGACAGGCCTTGTCTTATTATTTCAGGGCGCGAGCCTCAAGCGCACAATGAATGTCGTTCCCTGATTCAACTCACTCACCACATCGATCTTCCCACCCAGTTCATCCACGATGGATTTCACGATATACAACCCAATCCCCGTACCGGGGATCTCGGCGACGGTGACGTTCTTTGCGCGATAAAAACGCTCAAACAGATGCGGGATAGATTCGGGCGGAATACCAAGCCCATGATCTGTGATGGAAATACGCGCTTCACGCTCCGCGCCGCTCTGAGTTGCCACCACATCGACAGTGCTGCCTTCGGGTGAGAATTTCACAGCGTTATTGATGAGATTGATGAAGACCTGCGACAGTCCGCCCGTATCACCGAATATCGTGCACAATTCGGAATCAACTTTTAATTCAATGGTGATATTGCGCATCCTTGCAATCGATTTGACTGCCCGTACCGATTCATGAAGGATGGGCAGCAGGTCCATAGGAACGGCATCCAGTTTCATCTTTCCGCTTTCCAAACGTCCTGCGATCAGCAATTCATTGATCAGGTTTTTCTGGCGGTTCAATTCACTGGTGAGCGTGTGCCAGTATTCACTTACCTGCTCTTCCGTGCCGCCTTGCTGTAATAATTCAGTCATCATAATGGCGGCGGTCAACGGGGTACGCAATTCATGCGAGGCGCGATTGATAAAATCAGATTTCATTTGGTCGAGCCGCGCCTGCTCGGAAATATCGCGCACGATGATCAATGCCTCTTCCGCGCTGATGGGATGCAGGCGCGCTTCGAAGGTTTGCTCGTGATTAGGCAGGTTGAATCCGTACACCCAATGAGAAGAGAGAAAGGCATCCTGGTCATCCGTTTCGATGATCATGCGCACAACATCGGCAGGCCAAAGTTGGTCGAGCCTTTTTCCAACCACCGATTCGCGCGGCGCGTACAGCGGGTGGCTGGGATGTGCGTTGTAATCCAATATTTGACCAGTCAGGTCTGTGCGCAAGAGCAGATCGGGCAGGGCATCAACAATGATACGGTTGCGCATCTCGCTCAGGCGAATGGTCTTCTCGTAATGCAGACGTTCCAGCGCAGCGCCGATCAAGTTAACTGTCGTCTGCACAGTATCAAACTCGGCGGTCAGCCAGGAGAGATGGGTCTCCTTATCAAAGAGAGCCAGAAATCCCCACGACCCCAGTGTGCCCTGAACAGGAATCACGAGAATGGATACAGAGGAAATTTCTGGATTCTGAAGTTTTACATCGGTTACAGAAAACACACTTTTTGGATTTTCGGCAATCGAATCGAGGAAAGGCTCAAGGGCTGAAAACACGTCAAAACTGGCAGCATCGAAACTCTTCCACTGAAATTGCACCTTCATGGAGGTTGATGTGATATCGAATAATGCACAGCAAAACACATCTACGGCGTATCCCAGCGACTCCAATACCTCGGGAATTTTTGTCTCAATGTTCGACGAGCGGAAAAGCCCAGCCGATGCCTCGCCGATGACGGAAAGCGAAAGCATATGCCGTTTTAAATTAACTTCGGATTGTTTGCGGTCTGAAATATCGCGCGCCAGCATTTGAATATAGGCGGGCATTTCATGCTCGTTGTGAACCACCGAGATGCTTAATTCAACAGGCAGCATTGAGCCGCCCTTCTTTCGAAGGGTATGTTCAGACAGATTCAAACGCTTTTCGAGAAACGCCTCCCGTCCCTGGGAATCTTCGAGCAGCATGATCTCTTCCACAGGAAGACCCATTAATTGGTGCTCTTCATAGCCAAGCAACTTTAAAGCCTGGCGGTTGGCAGTGATGATCCTGAAATCAAGGCCAATGATGAATACACACTCCCCCGTCTGCTCAAATAGCGCACGATAATCGAGATCCGCTCCCAGCTTGTTTCTCCCTGCGAGATGCACTTTCACATCAACAGGAAGCCTGCTGAGAGGAACGGTTTTTTCATCCATATTCAATGTCTTCTGGCCGCATGTCTGGCAGAGTGGCCACCACACAACATCCTTTTTCAGAATCTACAATCTTTACTTCGCCGCCCAATCTGGAGAAAACCGCCCGGGCAACCGTGAGCCCAACACCAAGTCCCTGGAATTCGCGCTGGTCGCCTTTGCTGACTTGATAGAAGCGCTCGAAAACTTTTTCGCGCAAGGCAACTGGAATCCCAATGCCTTCGTCTTGAATCGTGATCGTCGCGCCGCCGTTCTCGCCGGAGCGGACTTTTAGACTCACCTGCCCATGTTCCGGGCTAAATTTGAAGGCGTTGTCTGCAAGGTGTGCAAGTGCCTGTGAAAATTCACGGCGCGGCGCCTTGACAGGGTTCGCCAGCTTGATGTCATAAACGAAATTGATTCTTTTAATCGGGTAGCGGTGAAGCCGCTTTTGGATCGGGGCGAGAATATGATGTTCAACATCGATCAGCTGTCGGGTTGCGTTAAGATCGTGCTGATCCAGATCCGATAACAAAATGATATCCGCAACAAGCGCATCCAGACGATCGACACTGGAAAGCGCGATATGGATAAATTCCGCCTGTTCATCGGGATCTTCGTATTTTGTATTAACCGCCATCTCCAGCGACATGATCACGTTGCTGAGCGGTGTACGCAATTCATGGCGAAAATTCTGCAGGATCTCCCTGCGGAGTTTGTCCATTTCCTCGTTTGCGGCCTGTTGCACCTGCTCGCGACCACGTGCCTGTTCAGTTTGAACACGGCGCAAAACTGCTTCTATACGCGCCATTAATTCCTCCGTTACGAATGGTTTTGTTACATAATCATCCGCCCCTCCGCGGATGCCCGCCACACGGTCCTCACTGGCCGTGCGCGCCGTAAGAAAAATAAAGGGAATGGACGCCAGCTGCGGGTCTGTGCTCATTTGCTTTTTCATTTCAAAGCCATTCACAATGGGCATCATCACATCCGAGACAATCAGCACAGGCGGAGATTTCTTCGCCTTGACAATGGCATCACTGCCATTCACAGCGGTCACAACACCATAGCCATGTCGTTCGATCGTGGCGGCCAGCCCCATGCGAATGGCGGGTTCATCGTCTACTACTAAAATTACTGGTTTATTTTCCATGGATCGTCTCTTGGTTGGGGCATACAGAACTGCATCCTCTTACTGTCCCTGATTATCATCACATCACACCGAAATATCATTGTAAGGACATAACAGTTTTAGGCAGTGTTTTTCCACACTTTCCCGGGAAAAGAGGAAATTCGTCCGTTTACAGGGTTTATGCAAGCCAGACCCGTTCCAGCCAGTCCACCCGTTATAATAGGAGCATGTTTATAGATCACGTAACAATCCACGTAAAATCAGGCAAGGGCGGCGATGGCATGGTACATTTCCGCCGCGAGAAATTTGTCCCGCTGGGCGGTCCCGATGGCGGCGACGGCGGTAGAGGCGGTAATGTCATTTTTGAAGTGAAGGCCACACTTAATACTCTTTCTGCATTTCGACCGAACGAGAAGTTTGCCGCAGACCCAGGGAAAAATGGGGGCGGCTCGCAAATGACGGGGCGCGGCGGCAAGGACCTCATCATTTATGTCCCTCCCGGCACGATCCTGTATGATGCCGAAACGGGCGATCTACTTGGCGACCTCACGACGCCGGGCCAGCAGCTTCAGGTATGCAAAGGCGGCCGCGGCGGACTCGGCAACCAGCATTACGCCACATCGCGTAATCAGGCGCCGCGCACAGCGGAACGGGGCGAACCGCACGAAGAAAAAATGATCCGTCTCGAACTCAAACTTATTGCCGATATTGGAATCATCGGTCTGCCTAATGCGGGAAAATCCACCCTGCTTGCGGCGCTCACCAATGCAAAGCCGAAGATCGGTGATTATCCATTCACCACGCTTGAACCCAACCTCGGCGTGGCAAAGATCGACGAGGATACAACCGTCGTAATGGCAGACATCCCAGGCTTGATCGAAGGCGCGGCAGAAGGCGCAGGACTGGGCCACGACTTTTTACGTCACATTCAACGCACACGCGTGCTCATTCATATGATTGATGGGCAGTCTGAAGATCCGCTTGCAGACTTTACGCAGATCAACAATGAGCTGGCGCTTTTTGACCCCAACCTTGCCAAGAAACCGCAGATTGTGGCTCTGAACAAAATCGATCAGCCCGATGTGCAGGAACGATTGAAAACCATCAAGGCCAGTTTCAAAAAGAAGAAGATCGAGTTATTCACCCTCTCCGCCATGGCGCGTACGAACACCCGCGATATCCTGATCGCTGCGCACCAAAAACTGGCTGATATGCCCATTGAAGAAGTGGAAGAAACGCTGCCCGTGTACAAACCCGATGTCGACCCGAATGTATTCGAGGTCACGCGTGAAGACGACGGAAACTGGCGTGTCACAGGCGTCGCCATCGAGCGTTCCGCAAAGATGACCTATTTTGAACACGATGGTTCCCTGCGCCGCTTCCAAAAACTTTTGGAAAGGCTCGGCGTGGATAACGCCCTGCGCGAGGCAGGCATCGAAGAAGGCGATACGGTTTTCATCGGCAGTTTTGAACTGGAGTGGAAGGATTAATCATCCATGGCGGCAAATACGAATCCAAAACAAAAAGCGCTGGTTATTGGACTCATCATTCTCGGCGTACTGTTTACCGCTTTCTTTGGAATGCGTGTCGCACGTGCCTTCAGGAAATTCGACGGTCATCGTCCTCCTCCCCGCGGTGAAGTGGAAACCGATGTCGAACTGATCCGTGATTGGATGACCGTTAAATTTATTTCACATACCTACGCTGTCCCTGAAAGAATCCTCTTTGAAGCACTGGATATTTCTCCGAATTCGAATTTCGAAAAAAGCCTCAAGGATATAAACGAGGAATATTTCCCAGATCAGGATGGATACGTCCTCGATCTGATTAAGGCGACCGTACAAACGAATCTTCCCCAGCCGCCAACTGGTCCCACACCACCGGCAGCGCCTTAGCAGTTCATCATGTCTGAATTTTTTCTTACACAAGTTATTAATTTCGGCACGCCACTCGTCGGGTTGATCCTCTTCCTCGGCGCGCTGGGATTTCCCGTTGGCGCGTCGGTTGTGGTCATTGCAGCAGGCGCCTTCAGCCAGCAGGGAATTCTCCCCTGGGCCACCACAGCCGTTATCGGGCTCGTGGGCGCACTTGCCGGAGACACCCTCAGTTTCAGCATAGGACATTACGCAAAAGACTGGGCTCAAAAACGTTTTGAGAATTCAACCCTCTGGTTCAATGCGAAGAACTCCTTCCAACAGCATGCAGGCTTGACGATCTTCCTGACACGCTGGCTCATTACCGCCGTTGCCATTCCCACAAACCTGATCGCAGGCGGCAGTGGATACAAATTCTCACACTTCATGGCCTACGATATCGCAGGTGAATCAGTTTGGATTCTGTTGTATGGCGGCCTGGGCTACATGTTCGGCAGTCAATGGGAATTGGTCAACGATTTCCTGTCAAACTTTGGCGGTTTGGTATTGGGGTTGGTGATCATCGGGTTTGGCATCAGGCAGGTCATCATCATGCAAAAAGCAGGCAAAAAGGAAGCATACAAAAACGCTGAAGCCTAGGCTTCAGCGTTTTTATTTCTAACCGACTTAGTGGTGATCGTGTCCCTCTTCGTGAACATGACCATGATCCAGCTCTTCTTCCGTAGGATCGCGCAGCGCAACCACCTTCACATAGAAGGATAATTCCGCGCCTGCCAGCGGGTGATTGAAATCAAGGCGAACAGATTCCTTATCAAAGCTGGCAACGTAGGCGGCCTGATGATTCCCATCCTCATCCGTCACGTGCAACTCCATGCCTTCTTCAAGCTGCATATCACCGGGGAATTCGCTGCGGGGCACATCCATGAAGGCCTCTTCGTCAAATTCACCGTAGCCATCCTCGGGCTGCACCACCACATCCTTGCTGTCGCCGATCTTCATCCCCATCATTTCCTTCTCAAGGCCTGGGATGATATTCCCATAGCCCACAAGAAATTGCAAGGGACCCGCCTGGTCGGACGAATCCAACACGTCGCCATCCACGGTTAATTTGTAGTCCATCGAAACAACCAGACCGTCCTGCACTGTATCTTTGCTCATTTAGTTTGTCCTTTTCGAGAATTAATGCGCTCATTTTACCAGTGAAATATGCGGTTAAAAGACCAAAGGTAAAAAGTCGAATGTCCTTCGACAAGCCAGAAACAACCCCTTATAATTCCCTCTCTATGCGCTACGATTTATGTCTGCCCTGGTATTGGGAATATGACGATGTCTTTGTCGGAATGGTGGAACGAGCCTGTATTGAAGAAGGCATCTCGTTCTGGCAGATCAAGCCCGACAACCTGCTCGAATCCATCACAGCTTTGTACAAGGGTGTGACCACCTTTAAAACCCTGCTCCATCGCGGGCAGGGAGAGGCGATCTTTGACCCGATTCCCCGCTGGGCACGGGAATTTGGCGTACGTCGCATCAATCCCGCCGAGGTATCCGCGTGGTCTGAGGACAAAGCCACCATGCACCTCGAGTTGATTAACGCCGGGCTGCACACGCCCTACACAATTCTGCTGGCGCCATTTCTCGAACAACCTGTCATTCCGCAAATCGACCTCACGCCGCTGGGCGAAAATTTTGTCATCAAGCCCTCGAATGGCGGCGGCGGCGAGGGAGTCATTATCGGCGCAAATTCAATAGAACAGATACTGCATGCGCGCATGGAATTCCCCGAACAAAAATATTTAATTCAGGCGCACGTCACGCCGCGCATCCTCGATGGTACGCCCGCATGGTTTCGCATCTTTTACGCCAATGGCGAGACCCACCCATGCTGGTGGGATACGGAAACACACATCTACTCCCATGTCACGGCGCAGGATGAGTCTCAGCATCGCCTGGGCAGGCTGCGGGAAATTACGAAGCGCATCGCGTCCATCTGCAAACTGGATTGGTTTTCAACAGAGATCGCTCTCGCTGACGAATTCATCGTCGTGGATTATGTCAACGATGAGATCGACACCCGCGTTCAAAGTCAGGCAATGGATGGCGTACCCGACGAGATCATGGAAAGCATCACCAGGCAACTGGTAAAAATCGCAAAGGAGAATGTATGACAAAACCACGAGCAAGAGATCTGGGGATTCCGTTTGAGGGAGTTACAGGAGAAAATAACGCGATCACAGACGTTTCAGGCGTGACCGTTGGGTATGCCACCGTGATCGAAGGCCCCTCCGCGCGGACAGGTGTGACCATCATCCACCCGCGCGGAAATAAAGACCATACCCCTGTTTACGCAGGTGTCCATTCGTTTAACGGAAACGGTGAGATGACAGGCGCAGCATGGATCGAAGAAGGCGGTATGCTCGAAGGCCCGATCGGGATTACAAATACCCACAGCGTCGGTGTTGTGCGCGATGCCATTGTGGCATGGCAGGTAAAAAACGACGCCTTATATCAGAAGTGGTCCTGCCCCGTGGTTGCAGAAACCGCTGACGGTTGGCTGAACGATATGAACGGATTTCATGTAAATGAAAAGCACGTGATGCAAGCCTTGGATTCCTCAAAAGGCGGCGCGATCGAAGAAGGCAACGTGGGCGGCGGAACGGGGATGCTGTGCTACGAATTCAAGGGTGGAACGGGCACGTCCTCACGCAAACTGCCTGCAAAACTTGGCGGCTGGACAGTGGGTGTACTGGTGCAGGCCAACTTCGGCAGGCGCTATCAACTGACGATTGCAGGAACGCCCATGGGACAATATTTCAAAGACGGTGCGCCATTCACGAACGGAGAAAATCCATTCAAGCAGGATGACGGTTCATTGATCGTCATTGTCGCAACCGATGCGCCTGTGCTGCCGCATCAACTGAAACGCCTGGCAAAACGCGCCACCATCGGCATGGCGCGGACAGGCAGTTTGGGCGGTAACGGTTCTGGCGATATTTTTCTGGCCTTTTCCACCGCCAACCCACAGGCCGCGCATGAGGGTGAAATGGGTGTATCAGATATTCAGGCTTTATCGAACAACAACATCGACCCGATTCTCTCTGCAACGGCATACGCGACCGAAGAAGCCATTATCAATGCCATGGTTGCCGCGAAAGACATGAAAGGTCACAACGAAGTGGATGCCAAGGCATTGCCGCACGATGGAGTGCGAGAAGTGCTTAAACGTTACAATAGAATCGATTAAGAAGCTTACCTTGCTGTTCTACTTTGTTTTCAGGAGGCATCATGCCTAATATTCTCGAAGTAAAAAACCTCGTCAAAAACTACGGCGATTTTCAAGCCGTAAAAGGCGTTTCATTTGAGATCGCAGAGGGTGAAATCTTCAGCCTGCTTGGCCCCAACGGTGCAGGGAAAACGACCACCATCTCGATGCTCTCCACTTTATACACGCCCACTTCAGGAGATGCCACCATCGGCGGGCATTCCATCAGTAAAGACCCAATGGGCGTTCGCAACATCATCGGTGTGGTGCCGCAAGACCTCGCCCTATATGAAGACCTGACCGCGAAAGAAAATCTCATCTTTTGGGGGCAAATGTACGGGTTAAGCGGCAAGTCCCTTGCCAGCCGCGTGGATGAAGTGCTGGGGCAGATCGGCCTGACCGACAAAGCGAAGGACCGCGTCAAAACCTACTCAGGCGGGATGAAACGCCGCGTCAACATCGGCGTTGGATTGCTCCACAAACCCAGGCTGCTCTTCATGGACGAACCCACCGTAGGCATTGACCCACAATCCCGCCGCGCGATTCTGGATACGGTGAAGGATTTGAACAAACAGGGCATGACTGTGCTCTACACCACGCATTACATGGAAGAGGCCGAAGAACTTTCTGACCGAGTGGGCATCATTGACCACGGCCAACTTATTGCCATCGGCACCCAAAAAGAACTGACCAAACAGGTCGGCGAAACGGAGACCCTCATTTTGCACATCAGCGAAAATGACGACCCAGAAGCGTTGGCAAAGGCATTTCGAGATATCAAGGAAGTGCTTGAGGCCAATGTAGTCAACACTGAGATATCAGTCATCACGCCTTCCGCAAAAGATGTGCTTGCCGCTGTGGTGACCAAAGCCAACGAGCGCGGAATCAAGATCCACTCCATTGATATCCGCGAGCCGAATCTGGAAGCTGTGTTTTTGCATCTGACGGGACGCGCACTGCGAGATTGACGATAAACCACAGACCGAACAAAACGGTCCATTGTCCACCGTCAAAACGGAGTATTCATGCTCAAAACATTTATCATCGGTATCAAAGACCTGCGGCTCGCCTTCCGCGACCGCGCCGCGTTGATCTTCATGCTCGCCGCACCGTTCGCGCTCACGCTCGGGCTGGGACTCGTCACCGGGCGTTTCAGCGGGAATAGCAGCGGAATTTCTGATATTCCCGTAATCATCGTTAATTTAGATAAAAAGGAATTGGGAAACGCGCTGGAGGATCTATTCAGTTCGCAGGACCTTGCCGAATTGGTCGAACCAGTTTCAGGGTCCAGCCCCGAAGCGGCACGTCAATCGGTAGACGAAGACAAATCCGCCGCTGCCATCATCATCCCGGAAGGATTCACAAATAGCATCATTCCATCCCAGGCAGATTTCGCAAATGGCAATGAGCCCGAGGCGATACAGATCGAAGTGTACGCCAACCCATCACGTCCCACCAGCGCGGGCATCATCAAAGCTATTGTGGATGAATTCATCAGCCGCGTGGAGGAAGGCCAAGTAAGTGCACAAACTTCCATTCTGCAAATGATTCTCAGCGGCCGCATCACACCCGAACAAGCAGAGCAGGCTGGGATCGAAATGGGGCAGCGTCTGCAAAATTCATCCAATGTTGACACGCTGGCAATTAAACTCAACTCCACCACCGCAGACGGCGAAGCGGTGCAGTTCGACATCCTCGCTTATCTTGCGCCTGGCATGGCGTTGATGTTTTTGATGTACACCGTCAGCCATGGCGGGCGTTCCATTCTCGCAGAAAAAGCACAAGGCACATTGCCGCGCATGCTGGTTACACCAACGAATTCCATGCAGATCCTTGGAGGTAAAGTGTTTGGCATCTTCCTCACGGGTGCGGCGCAAATGCTCATTCTCATCGGCGCGACAACTCTTCTCTTTCAACTGAAATGGGGCGATGGCTTTGGTGTAGTCATGCTCGTGTTTGCCGCGGTGTTTGCGGCAACGGGCTGGGGCATGCTCATCACCGCGCTTGCACGCACGACCGCGCAGGTGGCCAATATTGGATCGGCCATCATGTTGATCTTTGGGATTCTGGGAGGCAGTTTCATCAGCCTCGAACAAATGCCGCTCGCCGTGCAGGTCTTTAGCAAGATCACGCCCAACGCCTGGGCATTGGATGGATTTACCACATTGGGACTCGGCGGGACGCTCGCCGATCTTTTCGCGCCGATCACTGCCCTGCTGACGATGGGCATTATCTTGTTCCTGACCTCGGTCGTGCTCTTCGGCAAAAAGAATTTGGTGCAGAAATGAAAAAGATTTTCGCCATCGCATGGAAGGACGCTGTTATCCGCTTTGCAACTTCAGCGGAGTTGATATTCTTCATCATTCTGCCCATAATCTTTACGTTGCTGCTGGCAGGTGGAACCCCATCAGGAGATGATGACAATCGCATTCGCCTCGTTGTCGTAGACCAGGCGAACACCCCGATTTCACAAGAGATCGTCGCCGAATTGGACAGGTCCTCTGCGGTGAATCCTGAAGTATTGTCGCTCGAAGAAGCCGAAAGTGAATTCGATGCGCGCCGCGCAACCGTGGTCTTGATTATCCCCGCTGGGTTGGATTTGAAATCCATTCAAGATGGAACCGCTCAATTGGATTTCCGTCAGCAGCCCAATAACCTGAATGCCTCAGTTGCAGAGCGTGCCGTACAAACCGCCATTCGGCGGGTTAGCAGTGCGGTCAATGCAGCAAATACAGCTGTGGAAGAAGCTAAATCCCGAGGGACGTTTGAATCCCTCGAAGATGAGCAGGCTTACTTCAATGAAGCGCTGCAATTGGCAAAATCCATTCAAGAGGATGCACCTGAAAGAGTCACCATCGTTGAAGGCAACACGCCCGACGACGTTGAGTATGACCCGCGCGCAAATCAATCTGCGGGACAGTTGATCACCTGGGTGTTCATTCCGCTTTTCGGCATCTCGGCTTTATTCGCCTACGAACGCGAGCAAGGGACTCTGCGCCGCATCCTCACCACGCCGACCAGCAAAGCTACCTTTTTGCTTGGTACCATCTCAGGGCAGGTGGTGATGGCGTTAATTCAAATGTCCCTGCTTATTCTGTTCGGCATGTTCGCGCTTGATCTGAATTGGGGCCGTGAGCCGCTGGCGCTCTTCGTCCTTCTCACCAGCGCAGCCCTCGCGGCTGGCGCCATCGGGACCACGATGGGCACCTTCATTAAAACGGAAAGTCAAGCCAGCGGACTGAGCATAATGATGGGCATGGTAATGTCGTTGCTGGGCGGCTGTTGGTATCCGCTGGAGTTATTCCCCGCTTTGGTTCAGAACATTGTCAAGATCCTGCCAACCACCTGGGCCATGCAAGGTCTTTTGGATTTGATCTTGCGCAACGGCGGTCTCATGCAAATCCTCCCTGAGGCGGGCGTTTTGCTTGGTTTTGCGGCGATATTTTTCACAGTTGGTGTAATGAGGTTTCGATACGAGTAGATGGAAAACGAAAAGATAAAAAGAAAGAGGCGGATGGCATTGGCTGCCATCCGCCTCTTTTACTGATTTAATTTATTTCACCAATCCTACAGTCACATTCACGTTCAATTTATCGCCGATCTCTTCCAGCTCATCGCTCCAGGCATGGAAATTCAACTTCGGCGGAGCAAGGACCACGCCTTTCATTGTGAATAGCGGCGTCCCGCTCATCGGCGCGGGGTTGGAGCTGGTATCCATATTCTCGATATTGATCCCGCGTGAAGCAAGATAATGAGCAATATCGTGGATGATGCCTTCGTGGTCAGCACCCGTCACTTCGATCTCATACGGCAGCCAACCCTCGTACTTCTTCGAATCTTCGGTCTGGACAATGGAAACTTGATATCCCTCACCGCGCAGCGGCTGAAAATCCTGGTCAATGACGCCTATTTCGCTTTCAGGCAAGGCAATCAGCATCAGCATGGCAAATTCCCCTCCGAGGTGCGCCATGCGGCTGGCTCCCACGTTGCCGCCGCGTTTCACCACCAAACTGGTGACATGGTCAACAAGCCCGATCCTATCCCTGCCCGTCAGGGTCAATACGATGTTTTTTGGCATGGCAGACTCCCTTTTGCAACTGGTTTGTGAAATATATTACCGAGTATAGCATAAGCCCCTGCAACAAAAAAGCCTGCGATTTTCGGATACACAAATTTTTATGCTATGATTTGGCATCTTCGCCAAAGGATAGCCATGCAAACGCTCCTCAAATTCTCCCAACGGATCGACGACATCACCGAATATTTCGGCAAAGCCTCCGCCTTCTGCGTTCTACTGACGATAGCCATCGGCTTCTATAACGTGATCGCGCGTTATCTTGGCAGATTTCTCGGCATCAAGTTCACATCGAACATGCTGATCGAACTGCAATGGTATTTATTCTCGCTCACATTCCTGCTGGGATTTGCCTATATTCTTAAACACGGTGAGAACGTCCGCGTGGATTTTCTCTACACAAACTGGTCTCCAAAAATAAAAGCATGGGTGGATTTGATCGGCCATTCGCTTTTCCTCATTACGTTTTGCGTCATCGGCTTATACGTCACGATACATCCCGTACTGCAATCGTGGGGACGATTACCCGATGGCACATTCGGCACCTGGGAACTCTCCCCCGACCCCGACGGTCTGCCGCGCGCGCCCATCAAAAGCATGATCCTCGTCGGCTTTGGAATGCTTTTGATGCAAACCTTCTCAGAGATCATCAAGAACGTAAAAGTCATCCAGGAAAATTAATCACAATTTTCCAATTACGGACCTTTCCATGACCCACTTTGAATGGCTTGCCATCGTTATGTTCGTCGGCTTTTTTATCTTCATCATGAGCGGATATCCCGTCGGATATTCTTTCGCCGCAACGGCGATCCTCTTTGGCGGCATCGGCTATGCCCTCGGCGCATTCGACCTCAATCTGCTCAAACTTCTGCCAAGCCGCTGGTTTGGCACCATGTCCGATTTCACGCTGCTGGCGATTCCATTTTTTATTTTCATGGGCGCGGTTTTCGAAAGGTCGGGGTTGGCTGAAGAACTTCTCGAAACAGTCGGCAGGCTCATGGGTAGGGTCAGAGGCGGGCTCGCGTTGGCGGTCATCCTGGTTGGCACACTTCTCGCCGCCACAACGGGCGTCGTCGCCGCAACCATCATCATGATGGGCATGCTCGCCCTTCCCACCATGCTGCGTCACGGCTACGATAAACAACTCGCCACGGGCGTCATCACCGCCTCGGGTACACTGGCACAAATGATCCCACCCAGTCTGGTGCTGGTCGTATTAAGTGATCAGATCGGTGTGCCTGTTGGGGACTTGTTCCTCGGGGCAGTGATCCCTGGATTGTTGTTATCCTCGCTGTATGCATTATATGTCATCATTATCACCCGCATCAAACCCGACCTCGCGCCTGCTCTGCCACCCGAAGCATTTTCCGTCACTGGGGCAGACTTGCTCCGCAAATCCGTGCGCGTCATCATTCCTCCAGGCTTGTTGGTGTTTTCCGTTTTAGGAAGCATCTTCTTTGGGCTGGCCTCACCCACCGAAGCAGGCAGCGTGGGAGCGGTCGGCGCCTGTCTGCTGGCGTTGATGAACAAGCGCCTCACCATGAAACTCATTCAAGATGCCGCCATGTCCACTGCGCGGTTGACCGCACTCGTCATCACGATTCTGTTCTGCTCCACCTTTTTCAGCCTCGTCTTCGACGGCCTCGGCGGACAACGCCTCATCACCGAGCTACTGGTCAACCTGCCCGGCGGATTCTGGGGATTTATTATCGTGGCCAATATTGCCATCTTTTTATTGGGTGTCTTTCTCGAGTTTGTCGAAATCTGTTTCATTGCCATGCCACTTTTTGTCCCTGCCGCACACGCGCTCGGTATTGACATGGCCTGGCTGGCAATCGTCTTCGCCATCAATCTGCAAACTGCATTCATCTCCCCGCCTGTAGGATTTTCGTTGTTTTACCTGCAAACCACCGCCCCCAAAGAAGTGCCCACTTCTGATATTCACAAAGGCGCGCTGCCCTTCATGGCTTTGCAAGTGCTGGCACTCATCATCGTCATCATCTTCCCCCAAACCGTCACCTGGCTGATCGATCTCTCTGCAAAAAGCCTGCCATAAAACAAAACTGGCACAAAAGCATTTTCACTTTTGTGCCAGTTGAATTACGATTTACTATTTACCAATCTCTACCCCGCCATAAATTTCAGCAAGGCAAATTCATTCGTGAAACTCCATTTTTGAATTCGGGCGCGGAATTCCATCCATTTTTCATAAATCGCCTTGAATTCGGCATCTTCCACAGACTTGGCATCATAGAGTTCAAAAGCCTTTTCCTGCGCGGCCCGCATGATCTCATCGCTGTAAGCCGACAATTTCACCCCACCCGCCAGCAAACGCTCCAACGCTTCCCCATTGACCGCATCGTAGTGTGCCGCCATGGCTACATTAGCTTCATAGCTCGCGGCTTTAATCGCTTCCTGATACAAGGCAGGGAGTTTGTTCCACTCATCCAGATTGATCTGCAATTCAAGTGATGGACCTGGCTCCCACCAACCCGGGAAATAATAAAAGCCTGTAGCTTTGTGTAAGCCGAGTTTTTCATCATCATACGGACCCACCCATTCCGCCGCATCAATCGCGCCTGTTTCCAATGCCTGGAAAATTTCGCCGCCGGGGATATTCTGCACCTGCACACCCAAAGCCGACATCACCTGTCCGCCCAGTCCGGGGATGCGCATTTTCAATCCCTGCAGGTCGGCGAGAGTGTTGATCTCTTTGCGAAACCAACCGCCCATTTGTGTGCTCGTATTGCCAGCGGGGAATTGAATCACATTGAATTTCTTTGCGTAAAACTCCTGTAATAATTCAAGTCCGCCGCCATTGTAGAGCCACGCATTTTGCTGAGACGCGGTCAAGCCAAACGGCAGACTGGTGCCAAAGGCCATCACCCAGCTTTTGCCAATGTAATAATAAGAAGCCGTGTGACCGATCGGCACTGCGCCCGACGATACCACGTCCAGTACTTCGGTGGCTTTTGCCAACTCACCACCCGCACGCGGCGTGATGGTGAACTTGCCGCCCGTCAATGCTTTGACACGCTCAGCAAATTTCTGCGTCGCACCGAACAAAATGTCCAAGCCTGTGCTCCAACTGGTCGCCATCTGCCAGTCGAGCACAGGCAGGTCTTCGGCGGCAGCATTCCCTGCAGCCGGGGCGGGTTCCGCACAGGCGGCGAGCGCCGAGGCGGCAACGCCCAATCCAGCTACTTTTAAGAAGTCTCTTCGGTTCATGTCACTCTCTCCTTTGTTTTTGTTTCGCCCGATTGTATCGTATGAGTTGGTGAAGATTAAGTCCCCCAAAGGGGCGAAGGAAGGCGCTTTTGCTTTATTTCTACTCTACAAATAAGATGCTCCATGCGCTGAGAACGGCGCATGGAGCAAGTAGGGCGGAGAAAGATGATCCGATTCTATTTCCCCTTGACTTCAAGGTAATCGCTATATCCGCCTTGATACTCGCCCAGTTGGCCATTTTCAATGACCAGCAATCTTTCTACAGTACGGTCGAGAAAATAACGGTCGTGCGAGATAACCAGCACCGTGCCTTCGAAATCTTCAAGCGCCTGCTCTAAAACTTCAGCAGAGGCGATATCAAGGTTGTTTGTAGGCTCATCAAGAAGCAGAAAATTCGCACCAGAGAGGACGACCAACGCCAATTGCAGGCGGCTTCGTTCACCGCCCGAGAGTTCGCCGATCTTTTGCGAGACCTGCTTATATGTGAATAAATAACGCAAAAGAAACGCTGTTGCCCGCGATTCGCTCATCTCACCTGCATAGCGGACAGCATCCACAACGGTCTGATTGAAATCGAGAGTTTCATGCTCCTGAGCATAGTGCCCAATGGAAATACTTGGGCCGATCTTGATTTCGCCCGTATCGGGCATCTCTTTACCGAGAATCATGCGCAACAGCACAGACTTTCCTGCGCCGTTCGGACCGATCAGCCCTACACGTTCGCCATGCCAGATGGTTTCATTGAGATTCGAAAATACCTGCTTCGAGCCAAAGGATTTTGAAACCTCGGCAAGCTCGAGCACTTTGTTCGAGCCGCGCCAGCCGTTGAGACGTAATTCCATGCGTTTGCGATCAAGAACAGGCTTTTCGATCTTATCCATTTTATCGAGCCGTTTTTGCATGGTCTTGGCTTTGGCGGCGAATTTTTCGTTGTCGTAGATCTTGCCCCAAATGGCAAAACGTTTGATGGCAATTTGCATACGGGTGATCTCATGCTGTTGCGCGCGGAAAAGTTCCTCCTGCCGTGCCATGCGCATTTCCTTGTCTGCGATGAAGGAGGAATAATCGCCCTCGAAGACAGTCAGTTTGCCATCTTCTAATTCGGCGATGTGCGTCACAGCGGCATCCAGCAAATAGCGGTCATGCGAGATCAAAACAACCGTCCCTTCATATTCGCGGATGAGTTTTTCAAGGAACATCTTGCCAGGCAGGTCAAGATGATTATCAGGTTCATCCAACAACAAAATATCGGGGCGGACCAAAAGCAGGCGCGCCAGCCCAACCAGTTTCTTCTGCCCTCCGCTCAAAACGGACAAAGGCTTGTTCAGCTCGCTTTCAGCGAGTCCCAGCCCAAGCAGAAGGCTGCGCACGCGCGCGGGATATGAGTCACCACCGAGGGCGTGGTATTCCTCGATGAGTTTATGCTGCAATTCAAGCGCGTGCTGAAGTTTGCGCTCATTGCCATAGATATCGGCATCACCTAAACTGGTTTCCACGCGCTCCAACTCAGCATGGACTTCTGCCACACGCGGGTTGCCCGCAAGCGCGGCATCAAGCGCCGTCAGCGTAAGATCAAGCTCGGGTTGTTGTGACAGGTATCCCGTTGTAATGAGGCGGGCGCGGGTGATCGATCCGCCCAATTCGGGGGAATGTTCCCCTTCGATTAATTTGAAGAGGGAGGATTTCCCCGCGCCATTCGCGCCGATGAGACCGATTTTCTGGCCATTTTGAATCTCCCAATTGAGATTTTCAAAAATGCGTTTTGCGCCGAGGACAAGAGTGATATTTGCGAGTTGAAGTTGGATCATGATATTTTCCATTTATTGTAGGATGGCAGGCCGCCCTACGCTGTTGGAAATAAAAAACGCCGCAGGGCAACCTGCGGCGTTGAAGAGTTGACGAGATCTTTCAGCGTACAGGCGCGATTCGATAAGGTCCTGCGAAAATGAAGCCACGCACACCGATCACAAGAGGAGACTTGCCCGAACTGAAATCGTAAATCATGTTCGCGATTATAACTGAAAACTGTGGCAAAATATAGTCATGTCCGATCAACTCAACACCCTCAGCCAATCCTCGCTCCAGGATTATCACGATTGTCCGCGCCGATTCGAATTGCGTTATCTTCAACATCTGGCATATCCCGCCATTGAAACCGAGCCCGCGCTCGAAAACGAAAAACATCAACAGGAAGGTGAATATTTTCATCGTCTTGTGCAGCAGCATCTTATCGGCATCCCCGCGGAACAGGTCGGCAAACTTGCAAACACACCCAACCTACAACGATGGTGGGAAAATTATTTGAGCGCAAAAGACCTGATGGGTCTCAGAGATCAGTCGAAGTTATATGCCGAGACCACACTCTCCGCACCGCTCGGGAAGTTTCGTCTCGTTGCAAAATATGATCTCATCGCGGTGAGCGGTGACCGGGTAGTCATCTACGATTGGAAGACTTATCGTAAACGCCCGAAGAGTGACTGGCTCAATGTCCGCTGGCAGACGCGGGTATATCGCGCCCTGCTCGTGCAGGCTGGCGCGCATTTGAACGGCGGAAAATCTTTTGCGCCTGAACAGATCGAAATGATCTACTGGTTTGCAGATTTTCCCAACGACCCCGCTCGATTTGCTTACAAAGCGGATCAATTCAAACGCGATTGGGATGCACTTACAAAAATTTCGGATGAAATAAAGACCGCGTCAGACTTCCCGAAAACTGATGACACATCGAAATGCAATTACTGCCCCTATAGATCGTATTGCAACCGCGGCATCCGCGCAGGTGACGCCGCTGATGCAGAACTGGAAACCGAAGCCGAGGAATTATTCGATATCAATTTCGAACAGATCGGAGAGATCGCGTTTTGAGGTAAGACCCTCTCTCGAAAGGAGAGGGGGTAATCGCTATGGTAAAATTTCTCTCGCCCGCCCCCGTAGCTCAGTGGACAGAGTGTCGGCCTCCGGAGCCGAAGAGCGCAGTTCGAGTCTGCGCGGGGGCGCCTGTTTTTTTGCACGCAGTGGGATTTATCAGGTGAGGGCGTGCTATTTGATCTTCTGGACACCTTAACGTGGCTCACAGAAATATTTTCCTTTTTATCTCTGCAATGCTCGTATGCGCAGGCTGCAGTGTGAAAATTGCTGACAACAGCAGTCCCACGGCAGCACCCGATTTTGTTACCTCAACCTTGCCGCCCACGGCGGTACCACAGTCAACACAAACCCCATTTCCACCCACAGCCATTCCAACCAACTCCCCCATTGAAGGGACGACAAATACGCAACTGAATGTCCGCGCAGGGACATCCACTGCGAGCGCATCGCTGGGCATGGTCGGCGCTTTTGAGCAGGTACAGGTTATCGGCAAGGATGCAAGTGGAAGCTGGTATCAGATCGTCTACGCAGGGTCAGCGAGTGGGAATGGCTGGGTACGGGCGGAATATGTGCAGGTAAATGACACGGGGCAGATTCTGCCGGTTGGAGGCCTCGCAGGCAGCGGGTCGGGAGTGAGCGGGCTTGTCCTCGAAAATATAAATATCCGCAGCGGCCCAGGCGCAGACTTTGAGTCACTCGCTGTGTTGAGTCCAAAAGATGCCGTGCTTATCACGGGCAAAGATACAAGCGGCGCATGGGCACAAATCGAAGTGGCGGGCGTGGAAGATCTAAAGGGCTGGGTGACGGTCAAATTCCTGCAAGCTGAAAATTTGGATGCTGTGCCCGTCATCGGAGGAACCGTTAGCGAAACGGCAGTTCCTGTAGATGCGGTCTCAATCTCCATCCCACCAGCCATGCAGGATGGAGATTCCATGCAAGCGCCGCTGACAGTGGCACGCTTCTCCCCAACAGGCTCGCAGGCTATACAGATACAGGGAAACGTCTCTGCGCCCGCTGGAGACACGGAGGATTGGGTACAATTCACGACAACTGGTAACGGTGTCGTAATTCAAGTGATTTGCACCAGTGATACACTAGCGCTGGAATTGTGGAACGACGGAAAAAATGTAAACAGCTTTCCACAAGGATGCGGTGAAGGTCAATTCGCATCCATCACACCGAACGGGATTTATTTTTTGCGAATTCTCGAAACAAGCACAAGCGAGCTTCGAAGCACAGATTACATTTTGACCATAGAGGATATTCATTGACAATGAAAAGTTTACCAAGCATCGACACCATGAGCGCGCGCCCCGATATCATTCGGAGCAAGCGCATCTTCGGAATGATCTACGGCACCATGGCAGGAATTGCCTTTGCGGGTTCCTCCTGGGGTTGGGACGGCTACTCGCTGAGTCAGGCGCATGCATATTTTCCGTGGAATGTGCTGATCACAGGCGCAGTCCTGTGCGGAATTGTCGGCGGCATCATCGGCTGGCTGACCGCACGCATGGAAAGCAGTTTTGTGGGCATTTTATTTTGGTTGATGGGCGCAGTGTTCTTTGCATGGCTCACCGTTGCATTACCTTTGCAGATCGCACCGATGATCGCTTCAAAATTCGACCCGCAGTTGAGTACGCTGCTGAACTATAACGGTGACATCGAGTTTGCCTCCCGCTTCGGAGTGGCATTGGTTTGGATATTGCCCTTCACCGTGATCGTGGGTATTGCGCAGATTCCCGTCACCGAGCCTGCGGTGTTTTCCATATCGTTTTTCGGGAAGATCGCCCCGCTCCTGTTCGGCATGCTTGTGATCAGTGTCGGCGGCGTCATTACAGACAGCTTGATCAACGCCCAGTTTAGAAGCGCCATCATTGCCCTCGATAAGACAACTCAATTTGTGCTGGATAACAAGGGAAACGAAGACGTTGATCCGATCCTTGCACGGGAACTACATGCCAGAGCATTCGTGGCCGTGGAAGAGGAAATGACCGCAGCCCGCTATCTCATGGTTGGCAATTTCGATGAAACCCTTGGAGACATCAATGTTTTGATAAAGTTCGACAAAGCATGGGTGACGTGTGAAGTTCTCTATAATCAACCAATTTCCTGCGAGACGGTTTCTCCATAATCGTGAGGAAAACAAAAAATGGAAAATGAGCCAAAGCCATTCAATTTGCGCCTCGTTTTGCTGCTGGGAACGGTCGTCGCGCTGCTGCTGATCCAGATCGCGGCGCTCCTGCCCAACATCACCACACCTGTTGAACGCATCGAATATTCCACACGGGATGTGCTGATGCGTCTGCGGGGAGCACAGGAGCCCTCCGATAATATCGTGATCGTGGAAATCGATGATTTCTCCTTCAATTGGACGGGATATCAATGGCCGTGGCCCAGGTCATATTTTGCCGAGATCGCAAATCAGGTCAATCAGGGCGGCGGCAAAGTGATTGGTGTGGATATTTTCCTTTCCGAACCCGATGAAGACCCTGCAAACGATCTGGCATTCGCCAAGGCGCTCGAAAATGCACCTGCCGCTGTCGGCGTGGTTCAAATATTCGAAAGCCCCGTTGACACTTTTTCGATCTCCACTCTGCTGCAAGCCCAACCCGCATATAAAAATGCTCTGGATGCAAACGGAATCACAGCATTTACCCGCGATGAAGATGCAATTGTCCGCAGTGTGCAGGCATATGACATTTATAAAGACAAAATCTACTATCACTGGGCATTCGAGGTTGCGAGACTTTATCTCGATGTCGAACCACCGACCCAGCCCACGGATACGAGTATCCAGTTCAACGGTCAGGCTGTGCCGCTGCGTGGCAAGCAGGTACTGGTCAATTTTGCAGGGCCGTCTCAAACTTACACGACTTATCGCGCGGCAGACGTCCATGATGGAATCACGCTTGAAGAAAATCCAGATGCATTTCGCGGCAAGATCGTTTTGATCGGTGCAACGACGGTCACTTTGCAAGACATGTACCCCACACCCTTTTCGACCCAGATCCCAACAGCGGGTGTAGAGATCGTGGCCAGCACCATTGACACTTTGATCACGGGTCAATACCTTACCGAAGCGCCGCCCTGGGTGGCATTGGCAATGACCATCGCTGCAGCATTAGTGGCAACGTTCATTTCACGCTCCAACCGCCCCACAATGACGATCGTGTTGCTGATTTTGGTGATGGGCGGCTACGCGATCGGTGGGATTATTTTGTTTTTGCGCCAACGTTACATCCTGCCATTCGTGGTACCGCAGGTCATGCTCTTTTTGGGAATCGTGCTGCCCACACTGGAACAGGCAGTCTCGCAGGAATTGGAGAAGCGTCGCGTCCGCAATCTGTTCAGCCGTTTCATTTCGCCCGAGATGGTTGACCAAATGATGTCAACGCAGGACCTGAACTCACTCAACAAACGCTCTGACATCAGCATTATCTTTTCAGATATTCGCGGATTCACAACGCTCTCGGAAAAGCTCGCGCCTGAAGACGTGGTGGCCTTGCTCAACCCATATCTGGAAGCCATGTCGAAGGTGATCTACAAGCACGGCGGCACCGTAGACAAGTACGAAGGCGATGCCATCATTGCATTCTTTGGGGAACCTGTCCCATTCAAGGATCATGCCATCCGCGCCCTGCGCGCCTCACTGGATATGCGAATTGCGCTGGAAGAATTGAAACAGCAATGGGAAAAGGATGGCCGCCCTACCCAGATCGAGATGGGTATTGGCATCAATTCGGGCGATGTATTTGTAGGGTTGCTTGGCTCGGCACAGCGCATCAACTACACAGTAATCGGCGACAATGCAAACCTCGCCTCCCGCCTGCAAGACCTCACTAAAACCTACGCCTGGCCGATCCTTATCAGTGAAAGCACCTATCAACAGATCAAAGATGAATTCGACACAGAGTTTGCAGATGCGGTCACTGTAAAGGGAAAAACCAAGCCTGTGAACGTCTACAAAGTGATCGGGCGAAAGGGTGCTCCAAAATCAGAGCAACTGCAATCCTGGCAAAAGTAAACGAAAAAGCGACAGATCCATAACCAAGCTGTCGCTTTTTCGTTTGTACGGTACTTGTGTGGAATTGTACAAAACATTATTTTATGGTAGAGTTATGGCGAATTTCACAAATGCGAGGGCATACATGAAAGCTGAAAAAATACCTGATATTATCGTAGGTCGCCTCCCCATTTACCTGCGCGCATTACAACGCATGGCAGATAATGGACTCAAGACAACTTCATCACAGGAGCTCGGGGAACATGTAGGCATATCCGCCGCCCAGATCCGCAAGGACATTTCACAATTTGGCGATTTTGGCAAACAGGGTACAGGCTACTCTATTGCCTACCTGCTCGACAAATTGCGTGAGATCCTCAAAGTGGACCGTATTTGGGAAGTGGCGCTTATCGGCGCAGGGGATATGGGGCACGCGCTCGCCCGCTATCAGGGCTTCACCAATCGCGGCTTTCACATTGTCATGGTTTTTGACAACGACAAGGAAAAGGTCGGAGAAAAGATCAACGGCTTCATTATTGAAGATACCGAAAAAATGGTCGAACGATTGAAATCTGCAGGGATCAAAATGGCCATGCTTACAGTCCCTGCGCAAGCCGCACAGGGTGTGACGGATAAACTCGTGCAGGCGGGTGTCAAAGCCATTCTCAACTACGCTCCGATCAACCTAAATGTCCCTCCCAGTGTCAAGGTGCAATACATCGACCCATCCACACATTTGCAGAGAATGACATACTATCTATAAAAACAAATAATCTGACAAACACCACGCCGCGAGATAACCCTCGCGGCGTTTTTTATTATTCAGGCGTGGCACAACTCGCCACAAACGCTTTACCAATTCTTCACATTTCCTTTGTAAAGCCTAAACACAAATTATTTACACTTTGCTCAATATAAAGCACACAAGGAGATTATGATGAAATTGTTTGGTAAACGCCTTTTCCGCCCTCGCAGCATTTGGATCCGAAAAATCGTGCAATGGTTTTTCTTCCTGCTTATTGCACTTATCTCTGTCAACCACACACTTGTGGAGAACGGTGGCGGCATTCCTTTCCTTTCAACCGCATCCCTGCATGCACTCTGTCCATTTGGCGGTGTGGTTACCATCTATCAATATGCCACCGTTGGAACCTTCGTGCAGAAGATCCACGAATCGGCCTTTGTTCTCATGATCATCGGTTTTGTGCTGGCCTTCCTTTTCGGTCCCGTCTTTTGTGGATGGGTCTGCCCGCTCGGCACCGTACAGGAATGGGTCGCCAAACTGGGTCATAAATTCTTCAAGCGGAAATACAACCACTTCATCCCAGCAAAACTCGATTCCGTCCTGCGCTATGCGCGTTACATCGTATTGGCCTGGGTGGTGTACGTCACCGCCACCAGCGGAACGCTCATCTTCGCCGAATACGACCCTTACTTCGCCCTCTTCAACTTCTGGAGCACCGAAGTCGCCATCGGCGGCTTGATCATCCTCGGCGCCACGCTCGTACTCTCGCTCTTCATTGAACGCCCATGGTGCAAGTATGCCTGTCCATACGGCGCAGTACTCGGCATCACCAACCTTTTCCGTGTCTTCCAGATCAAACGCGCTGAATCCACCTGCAAAGCTGATGGCGCCTGCTCCATCATGTGCCCGATGAATATCGCCGTGGATACGGTCAAGACCGTGCGCGATCATCAGTGCATCTCATGCCTTGAATGCACATCCGAAGCCATCTGCCCTGTTGCAAAAACAGTCGTCTTCACCACAGGAGCCGTAAAATGAATCTCACATCCAAACCGCTTGCCGCGATCATTCTCATCATCCTTCTCGGCGGCATTTCCCTCAGCACCGCCATGGGCTGGTGGCAGACCGAGAGCACCAAAGTCGCCGCCACCTATACCGAAGGAGAATTTGCGGGGCAGGCCAATCCCGCCGACATCCGCGGATCTTACACCTTCGGCGATGTAGAAAAGAATTTCGGCATCCCTGCCGTTGTGCTGGCCCAAGCCTTCAATATTCAAACGGAAAATCCCGCCACCTTCGCCGCAAAGGAACTCGAAACCATCTATGCTGAAAGCGAGTTTGAAGTTGGCACTGCATCTGTGAGATTGTTCGTCGCTTTCTACAACGGTTTGCCAATCGACATCAGCACCGACATGTACCTTCCACAAAATGCGGCGGACCTGCTCAAAAACAGAAATCTCACTGCAGAACAATCGGCTTATCTGGAATCTCATACCGTCTCGAACCCCGCCGCCGCGTCAGACTCACCCGAGGTTGATCCTGCCCAAACGGCAGAGTCAGCACCCGAGGCAGAGGCAACTCAAGGCACAGTCACGACCGAAGCATCCACCGAAAGACTCGTCAAAGGCAAGACATCCTTCCAGGAGATTTTGGATTGGGGCGTGAGTCAGGAGGTTATTGAGCAGATCATGGGCATGCCCATGCCCAATCCGCTGACAAAGGTCAAAGATTATTGCGCTGAAAAGGGATTGGATTTTGAGACCATCAAAGCGGCACTACAGATCGAAGTAGATAAAGCAGGGCAGTAAAGTTTGTTCACAAACAAATGCAGGCGGTTCGGAAACGGACCGCCTGTTTGTTTTCAAAAAAGTGAATTAAAGATACAATCGCCCGCTATGAGCAAAATTTGGAACGCCTCTGAATACGACCTTTCACGCCGCCGCCTCATCCCCTGCTATGACCTGTTCTATTCCACCGCTGCGGAACTCGCTGCACGCTCGATCAAGGTTTCATCTCCTGCCATTCTCGATCTCGGTGCGGGGACGGGCCTGCTTAGTGAGTTCGTGCTCAATAAAATCGGCCCTGCTTCTCTACATCTGCTGGATGAATCGCCTGAAATGCTAGCAAAAGCGCAACAAAGACTCGCGGAATACAACCCTCAGGTTTTCATTCAGCAAATGACTGAGCCTCTACCGTCCATAAAATTCCATGCGGTTATTTCATCGCTGGCGATCCATCACCTCACAGACGGAGACAAGCGCAATCTTTTCAGACGCATCCATAAATCTCTACTACCTGGCGGGGTGTTTATCAATGCTGAACAAATTCTAGGCATTAACGAATGGCAGGAACAACTGTTTGACGACATGCATCTCAACGGTGCGCGCGCCCTCGGCAGTGACGAGAATGAGATCCGCGCCGCGCAGAAGCGCATGAAGTTCGACAAGTGTGCAATGCTTTCAGACCAGGTTTCATGGCTCAGCGAAATCGGTTTCAAAAACACTGGTACATTCTTTCAACACTTCCGTTTTGCAGTCTATGCGGGCTGGAAGGAATAGGCAAATTTCCATTACCAGTTCGTGCAGGATTGGGTAAAATCGAACAGGCAGTAAAAAATTATTAAATTAAAAAGGAGTTTTACAAAGATGCGAAAAAGAAATTGGAGATTGGTCGGCTTTGCGGTTTTTCTACTTATTCTTGCCATTGGATTTTATTTCTTCATGTTAACCATCGCCCCCACATCGCTCGACCCCGTAGCCATGATGGAAACCGTCGGTTCCGCCTCGGGTACAGTTGGCGGTCTCAGCATCGCATTGATCATTATCGGGCTGATCGGAAAAAAAGCCTGAGCCAGATCGCAAATAAAAAAAATGGCTCCCCAATTGGGGAGCCATTCTCATTTTTACACCTGCGGCAGGTTTCTGCGGATCACATTCAACATTCCAAAACTCTTGACTGCGCCTTGCACCACACATGTCAGCGGGTTATCCACCAGATAAGCTGGGATGCCCAAGGACTTGGTCAACAACTTGTCTACGCCGCGCAGGAGCGCGCCGCCGCCGCATAAAGCCACACCGCGGTCGATAATATCGGAAACCAGCTCAGGCGGGGTCTTTTCCAGCACTTTCCGTCCTGATTCGACGATCTGCTTCAATGGTTCCTGCAAGGCTTCCACGATTTCGCCTGTGGTCAAAGTGACGGGTCTGGGCAGGCCTGTGACCTGATCCTGTCCCTGCACTTCCATGCTGTTTTCGGTATCCTGCGGCACCGCCGCACCAATACGGATCTTCAATTGCTCGGCAGTCGCCTGCCCGATCACCACGCCGTATTTGCGGCGCACATAATTGACAATGGCTTCGTCCAGATCCATGCCGCCAGCGCGGAGCGTATCCGCTGCGACAATGCCGTACATGGCCATTACAGCCGTCTCGGTGCAACCGCCGCCGAGGCTGATCAACATATTGCCTGATGGCGAATTGATCGGCAAATCAATGCCAATGGCGGCCGCCAGGGGCTGCTGAATCAGGAACGCTTCACGGCTCCCCGCTTCCATCACAGCTTCGTAAACAGCACGCCGTTCAACGCTGGTTACGCCGTATGGGACGGAGATCATCACACGCGGACGGAAAATGCGCATTGAGCCGCTTACGCGCTGCAACAGGTACTGAAGCAAGGTCTCACTAATCTCATAATCAGCGATCACACCGTTGCGAAGCGGACGGGCAACTTCTATGCTCTCCGGGACCTTGCCAAACATATCGCGGGCTTCCATGCCAACAGCAACCATTTTCTGGTCGTCCACCTCAATGGCGACGATGGTTGGTTCTTCCAACAGCACTTGCGCGCTATCGGCAATGCGGGTGAACATGGTCCCCAGATCAATGCCAAGGTCTTTGGAAAAGAGTGCCACTATATTTATTGTTCCGACGAATAGGGTGAACGTGAATTCTTACGATAACGGCGTACCGCATCCAGGCGCAGGTTAGACTTGCGTAATGCAGCCTCCATGGCAAGATAGGCATCGTTATCAGCTGGTACGCCCTTCTTAAGCGCTTCCTCCGCGCGTTTGCGCGCAGCATCGGCGCGGGCTTCATCGATCTCATCAACATTTTCAGCCGCATCGGCAAGGACGGTCACGATATCGGGCTGCACTTCAGCAACACCGCCTGCAACCGTAAAGACCTCCTCTTTACCGCCTTTGCGAACCTTGATAAGTCCATACTTCAAGGTGGTGAGGACGGGCGCGTGTTTGGGAAGCACCCCCATCTCACCGCCCGCGCCAGGTAGGACGACAATGTCCACATCGCCTGTAAACACAGTACGGTCTTGAGAGACAATTTCACAACGAATGGTCATAGGAATTCTCCAGTGTCATGCGGCAGGCAAATGCCTGCCGCCTAAACACCTGACACTGATTAAGAGTTCGCGAGTTTCTCAGCGCGTTCGCGCACGTCTTCGATGGTACCAGCCATCATAAAGGCCTGCTCGGGAAGGTCGTCGCATTTGCCATCAAGAATCTCACGGAAACCGCGGACGGTGTCTTTAAGTGGCACATAACGCCCGGGGATGCCTGTAAAGCGTTCAGCCACATAGAACGGCTGTGAGAAGAAACGTTCGATCTTGCGGGCGCGGGCTACGATGAGTTTGTCATCTTCGGAGAGTTCATCGATACCGAGAATGGCGATGATGTCCTGCAAGTCTTTGTAACGCTGCAAGATACGCTGAACTTCACGCGCTGTTCGGTAGTGTTCCTCTCCCACGATGTTGGGATCAAGAATACGGGAGGTGGAAGCGAGCGGATCCACGGCAGGGTAAATACCCTTTTCCACGATGGAGCGTTCGAGCGCAATGGTCGCATCCAAGTGGGTAAAGGTCGCCACAGGAGCGGGATCGGAATAGTCATCCGCGGGCACGTATACGGCCTGCATGGACGTGATGGAACCGGTACGGGTGGAGGTAATGCGTTCCTGTAATTCACCCATTTCGGTCGCGAGAGTCGGCTGGTAACCTACAGCGGAGGGCATACGGCCGAGCAACGCGGACACTTCGGAACCAGACATGGAGAAGCGGAAGATGTTATCCACGAAGAGCAACACATCCTTGCCCTGATCGCGGAAATATTCGGCCATTGAAAGCGCGGAAAGAGCTACACGAAGACGCACGCCGGAAGGCTCATTCATCTGGCCATACACCATGACGGTGTCTTTCATAACACCGGATTCGAGCATTTCACGATACAACTGCGTACCTTCACGGGTTCGTTCACCCACGCCTGCAAAAACAGAATTGCCTTCATGTTCGGTCGCAACGGAACGGATAAGTTCCATGATGATAACGGTCTTGCCTGTACCCGCGCCGCCGAAGATGCCTGTCTTACCACCTTTGGTGAACGGAGCGATCAAGTCCACGACTTTTACGCCAGTTTCGAAAACTTCCACACGAGTAGACTGTTCTTCGAAAGAAGGCGCAGGGCGGTGAATGGGATAATAAGTAGCGGCATTGACGGGGCCTTTTTCATCCACAGGCTGGCCAAGCACGTTGAAAATACGGCCAAGAGTGGAAGGTCCTACCGGAACCATGATCGGTGCGCCAGTGGCTACAGCAGGAATTCCGCGCTGAAGACCATCGGTCGAGTCCATGGATACGGTACGCACCCAGCTATGACCCAAATGTTTTTGTACTTCAAGAACGAGTGGTGATTTTCCTTCGCGCTCTACAGTAATCGCTTCGAAAAGATCGGGGATGTTTCCTTCGGAGAATTCAACATCCACCACACCACCAAGAATTTGCACAACACGGCCTGTTGATTTTGCCATGATTTCCTCCAGTTATTTCGCAGCCAGCGCTTCCGCGCCGCCCACAATGTCTAAGATATCGTTCGTGATGCCTTGCTGACGAACTTTATTGTATGCCAGTTGCAAAGCGCCGACCAGTTCTTTGGCATTATCGGTGGCGTTACGCATGGCAATCATACGAGCCGCATGTTCGCTGGCCTGTGATTCCAAAACAGCCTGATAGACCTGCAAAGCGGTAAAGCGCGGAATGATCTCATCGAGGATCTCACGCATATCAGGTTCATACTCATACGCCGCAGCGGGGCCCGTGGATTTGTTTCCAAAATCTTCAACAAGGCCTTCGCCTTCGAGGTCGAGCGGCAGGAGTTTCTTAACCGTCGCGATTTGACGTCCCATATTGACGAAGTCAGTGTAAACGAGATAGACCTCATCCACAGCGCCACTGTTGAATTCTTCAACCGCAAGGCGGCCAATGGCGGAAACGTCGGCAAAACTTGGCGCGGCGGGAAGATTGCTGAAATCAGCAATCACCTTCTTACCACGGCGGATCATCAGGTCGCGGCCTTTGCGGCCGACGGCGATATATTTTACTGGAACAGGATTCGAGTCAAAGCGCTGGGAAGTAAAGCGGATCACATTGGAATTGTAGGCACCCGCGAGACCGCGGTCACCTGTTACTACAACCACCAGTGTATTATTCACCGATTTACGATGCGCCAAAAGCGGATGCAGGCTGTCGCGGCCGGGTTGCTCCGCAACATGTCTCAAAACCTGCCATGCTTTTGTTGCATAGGAACGCGTAGCAGTGACCGCATTGATTGCCTTGCGGACCTTGCTCGCGCTCACTGTTTCCAAAGCGCGCGTGACCTGCGAAATGTTCTTGACACTCTTTATTCTGAGTCGCATCTCACGAGCGGAAGCCATAGGTTAGTCCTTTAGTCCTTGGTCTTTAATCGGATGTCTAGGCTTGCCAGCCCGCGCGGAATGCATCGAGCGCTTTGGCGAGTGCAGCGCGGTTGTCATCGGTAATGGATTTCTTGTTGACAATATCCTTGCCGATTTCGGGATAGGAAGTTTCCATGAAGCGGATCAATTCAGCCTGCCACTGTGCCATCTTCTCCAGCGGAACGCCATCGGCATAACCGTTGGTGCCAGCGAAAATGACCATGACCTGATTCTCAACTTCAGAGGGCTGGTATTGAGGCTGCTTGAGGATTTCCTGCATGCGCTGACCACGGCTGAGCTGTTGCTGTGTGGACTTGTCGAGATCGGAAGCCATCAACGCAAATGCGGCCAATTCACGATAAGCAGCCATATCGAGGCGCAAGCGACCCGCAACCTGTCTCATCGCCTTGATCTGGGCGTCACCACCCACGCGGGATACGGATACACCTACGTTCACCGCAGGACGAATACCTGCATTGAACAAGTTACTCTCAAGGAATATCTGTCCATCTGTAATTGAAATCACGTTCGTGGGAACATAGGCAGAAATATCACCAAGCAGCGTTTCGATGATCGGAAGGGAAGTGAGTGAACCACCTGTACCGGTCACTTTGCTGATCTTGTGATTGTCTGCATCACTCATATGCTTGCGGGCTTCTTCGGCTTCATCTTTCGAGACTGGACCAGTATAAACCACGCCGTTCACGCCATCCTTTTCGGAAGCCGTGGCTCCTGAAAAATCCTTTTTGACAATAACGTATTTGTTGGCAAGGCGGGCGGAACGCTCCAGCAAGCGGGAATGCAGATAGAACACATCACCAGGGTAAGCTTCACGGCCAGGAGGGCGGCGCAGCAACAAGGATACCTGACGGTATGCCCATGCATGTTTGGAAAGATCATCATAAATGATCAGAGCATCGCGGCCGCTTTCCATGAATTCTTCACCGATGGCAGTGCCGGAGTACGGAGCGATGTACTGCAACGCAGCTGATTCATCCGCGGCAGCGACAACGATAATTGTATGATCCATCGCACCAGCACGTTCGAGAATACCGAGTGTGCGGGCAACAGCGGCTTTCTTCTGACCGATTGCCACATAGATACAAATAAGATCCTTGCCCTTTTGGTTGATGATCGCATCGATCGCAACGGCGGTCTTGCCCGTCTGGCGGTCGCCGATGATCAATTCACGCTGACCACGCCCCACGGGGATCATCGCATCAATGGACTTGATACCAGTCTGTACCGGGGTATCCACATCCTGACGATAAACCACACCCGGAGCAATGCGTTCGATCGGGCGAAAGCCAGTCGTAGCGATTGGGCCTTTGCCATCGATCGGTTCGCCCAGAGCATTCACAACGCGGCCGATCATTGCATCGCCCACAGGGACGGAAGCAATACGACCAGTACCGCGCACGGTCATGCCTTCTGAGATCTCATCGTACTCACCCATGATGATCACGCCAACCGATTCACTTTCAAGGTTGAACGCGGTGCCCATCACGCCGTTGGAAAACTGCACAAGTTCCTGCGCTTTTACATTCGCAAGACCCTGCACGCGGGCAATACCATCACCCGCTTCAAGCACAACGCCGATATCGCTGACGTTAAGCTCAGGCTTAAAACCTTCAATTTGTTTTTGCAAATCGCCTGTGATTTGCTTGATCAAGTCTGACATTAGGTAGCCTCCACCAAGATTCTTATTAGGACAAGAACCCGGATAAGGGCGTTATCCGGGTATATGTGTAATTTTCGCCCGTTTCCCCGCCCCACACCCCTTCGTGAGTAAGAGTACAAGCGCGACAATGATACCTGAAAGGGGAATGATTGTCTAGTTGCAATCAACCTGTTACCTTAAGAAATGTTTCTGACCCTTGTCATCTACACAGCTTGCGCTATTATTGCCCAAACTAATCTGGATTATCACATCTTCAATGAACAAAGGAGAAAAGATGTCTGAAACCCCAAATCGCGAAGAAGGAAAACCTCCCAGTCGCCGTATGAAGCGCTACTGGAAGGTTGCCGTTCTGGCAAACATCAAGGATGACAATCAGCAAAAACCCGAAGGGGTGCCGCCGGACGCCTTCGCCGATTTCGATCATATTGAGACAATTGACTCGCTTCGCGCCGCGCTCGAAACTGATGGCCACACAACTATCTTTATCCAGGCTGACAGAGACCTGCCCTACGCCCTCCGCGAAGTTCAGCCTGATATTTGCTTCAACATCGCCGAAGGTCTTGGGGGCGATGCGCGTGAAGCACAGGTGCCTGCCTTGCTGGAAATGCTCGGCATCCCATACACGGGTTCTCGCGTTCTCGCGAACGGAATTTCCCTCGACAAAACATTAACCAAACGCATCTGGCGTGACCGCCGCCTGCCCGTTGCCCCATTCCAGGAATTCAATGTCGGCGATGAGCCCTTGCGCCCTGAACTGAAGTTTCCGCTCTTCGTCAAGCCAGCCCGCGAAGGCACAGGCATGGGCGTGGACATGAAAGCCATCGTCAACAACGAGAAGGAATTACGCGAGCGCGCCCAATATATTGTCAATGTCTATCAACAACCTGCGCTTGTGGAAACCTTTTTGCCCGGCCGCGAATTCACCGTTGGTATTTTAGGCCGAGCCGATTCAAAACTATATTCCCGCCACCCCGAATGGTATGAAAAAGATGGCTTCCATCGTTTCCCCGTCCTCGAATTGGACAGCACCCGTTCCGTGACTCCGTGGGTTTATGGTCTTGAAGCGAAATCAAAAGACGTGGGCGCAGATGGATCCCCCGGTTATTTCTGCCCCGCAGAGATCGAACCTGAGTTGGAAAAGAAATTGAAGTATTATGCCTTGCGCGCGCACCAACTCCTGAACACATTGGACGTCTCCCGTACTGACATCCGCCTCGATGAAGATGGCAATCCGCGCGTCATGGAGATCAACACCCTGCCTGGCCTAACCCCCGATTACAGCGACCTGTGCTTGCAAGCCAAAGCTGAAGGCATTCGCTATGAAGACCTCGTGCTCGATATTCTTTATCTCGGCGCAAGCCGCTGGGGGATGTTGGAACCACGCGAATACGTGCCGGACTCACCAAAGAAAAAATAGAATCAAAAAAGCCCTGCAAATTTTGCAGGGCTTTTTTACATTAATCGTCGTCGTCGCCTTCACCGCCTTCAAAATCATTTCCATCGTGACAGGCTGTACATGTGGCCTCCTGCACAGTGGAAGGATGACATTGACGACAGGAAGCGCCGCCATGGAACACACCATTCCCGCCTTCCTCAGCAATTGGCTCGGGGTGTTGAATATTAAATCCGGCAGGTGTCCATGCAAAGATGGTATGGCAAGTGGCGCAATTGTTTCCAAACACGCCTGCATGGAAAGTTGGGTCGGCATGGCATGACACACACTCATTCGATAAACCCGTAAATGAGTCACCTTTATGGCATTGCTCGCAATCCACTCCTGAATGCCCGCCCGTCAACGGGAAGTTGGTGCGGCTGTGGTCAAAGGTTGCGTCGTCCCAGTCACTCGTGTTATGGCAGGATGCGCAATCTGTGCCGAACTTACCGTTGTGCTCGTCATCCTGTTGATGGCAGGAATAACAATCAGTCGGCGTACCCTTGAACACATTATTCACATGACAGCGTTCGCAACGCACTTCCCTATGTCCACCGTCCAACTTGAAGGCGGTTAGGTTATGGTCAAAGTTTGCGCTCTCCCAGTTCTTCGGTGTATGACAGGTTTCACACTGGGTTCCAAAACGGCCATTGTGCTCGTCATCCTGCTGATGACAGGAGTAACAGTCGCTGGGCGTACCCTTGAAGACGTTATTCACATGGCACTTTTCGCAGGCTACCTCATTGTGTTCACCTTCTAGTTTAAAGGCGGATAAATTATGGTCAAATTTCGCGGGAAGCCAGCCTTCTGATGAATGGCAGACACCACATTCATTACCATAGGTGCCCGCATGCGGATCGTCTCCGCGATGACAGGAGAAACAATCCTGCGGCGCAGACTGCAGATCCACGATGCTGCGGGCATCGAGATGACACGCTGTGCAGTTGGCTTCGGCATGTTCGCCAGTTAATTGAAACGGGAATTGATTATGATTGAAGTTGTCGCCGTAACGGTCGATGCCATCATGGCAGGCCAGACAATCCGTCCCGAAAGACAGGACATGTGTTTGGGTGAAGACAATATCCATTTGACGGTGGCAGTTGTCGCAGGAGTCAGATGCGAAGGTTGTCACATCCTCACCATGGCAATCCTTGCAGACGAACGCCTCGCCCGTCGCCTTTTGCTGATGCCCTTCCAATGAATATCCCAGCGCCTCATGCGGGAAGGTGTTCTCCCCCATCTCGGTCAATGAAGCCGTTGCGCCACGATGTTCAGGGTGACAATCACGACAGGCCAGCGTGTTATTCTTTTGCATGATCGCGCCGTGTAGTTGTGCCACATCGAACATCTGCGCGGCGATATCCGTGTGACACTTCGCACAGCGATCTGCCATTTTCTCGGCGCTCCACGGCTCGGCATGGCAAGCCGAACATTCCGTGATCTGTGCATGCGAATTAACACCGCCCAACACTTCTTCATCTGCCACGGCATTTAGTGCGCCAGCGGTGAACATTTGATTTCCGCTAAAAAACTCAAACCCGAAAAATACAACAATGGTTATCAGAGCGGCGAAAATCCCCGTTCCTGTAAAACATCCGAGACGATTATTACTTTGCATGATCCCCTCCTATCGCAGAAACGTGGCATAATAAAGTGCCGCGCCGACATGAATAAATGCGGAAATGAACAACGCCATACCGATAGGAATGTGCACCGTATGCCAAAGAGACATCAGCCGCCGCGCCTGTTTGAGCGCCTCCTGTGACAGCGTACCTTCTATTTCAAGCCCATCCATGGTGCGTGGAATACGAGTGTAGATATAACGGCCGATAAAACCGCTGAATACGATGATGACCGTCAGCAGCGTGGTCGCGCCCGCGAGACCGTTAAATTTCCATGAAGTGTGCAGCAAAACCATAAATGGCCCCACCAATCCAGTGAAAATATGGAATTGCAGCCATGTAGACATTCGTCCAAGCGCCGCACTCCTGCTTCGTTTTCGCAGGCTGTAGAGAATCTCTGTCATCAACATCAGCACAAAACCTACAATGCCAATGGAATGGCCGAACAATTCCCCCGCCGCGGGGATTTCCCGTGTCCAAACTACCACCGCCCCATACAAACCCGTGATCAACACACAAAACACAAACGCCAGCCAGAGTTCCTTGTTACTTCGAAGCATCCTCGGCCCTCCCGAAAAATGTATTTAACTCAAGTTACTGCCTTGAGGCTATAAAAATTTTTACCGCAAATCCAGGTTGTTTTTTTAATTTGCTTTATATTTGGACCAAAAATCCACCACCACATCTGCGATCTTTGCATCGCGCGCCAGTAATTTATCGCGCATGGACGTAATATCCATTCCATCCCGAACGATCCTTTGCAAAGGAGTGGAAATGGTTTGATCACCCATCACCACCGCACCAAGCAAAGTCTTTTCCCCAACCATCAAGCGGACACGGTTTACGTCGAATCCGCTTTGCGCCACAATGGCATCGGGCAATTGCCGAAACGTTTCACTGTCACCGCGCGCAATGCCGACGATGTCTTCATCGTGTCCCTGCCCCACTGACCCGATGATTGTGGTGGTCAGGCCTGCAAGGCGCGTTACATTGAAGGGAGTATTGCGGACATAGGTTTGCCGTTCACCAGTCATATTCAAACCCGCCGTATGACCTTGATCTCGCGCAAGGTGCCACAAACTGTCGATCACCGACCTGCCTGTGGCTGGGTCAAAGACCTGTGCCACATCGCCAGCGGCAAAAATATTTTCATCGTTGGTTTGTAAATATTCGTTCGTTAAAATGCCGCGGTCAACTGAAAGACCCGCATCTCGAGCCAGTTCCGCGCGTGGTTTAATTCCGATGGCATAAGCAAGGATGTCACAGCGCATCGTGCGCCCATCCTTTAAGCGGAGTCCATTCACACGGCTTTTCCCCGTGATCTCGGCTAGTTCCGTATGGAAGTGCAGAGTAACACCTTCCTCCTGCAAACGGCGCTCAATAATGCGCGATTCATATTCATCAAGCACATTACTCCAGTATCGATCTCCGCGCAAAAGGTAATGCACTTTCACCCCGCGTGATAACAGCCCCTCCGCCAATTCAAGCGCTGTGATGCCGCCGCCCACCACCACAGCGGTTTTTCCGCGTCTGGCAAATTTCAGGATTCTGCGCGCATCTTCCAAATGGTCGAGCTTGACCACGCCTTCAAGATTGGCGCCAGGAACAGCCAAAGGCGTGGCCTGTGCCCCGACAGCGATGAGCAGCTTATCGTAAGAAAGATACGTTTTTCCATCCAGGGCAATGGCCTTTTCTGTTGGAAGCAGTTTGGTCACGCGTCCCTTTTGAAATTTGAAATTGAGCCGCGCATAATCTTCGCGCGTGCGGGGAAACAAAGCTTTGTCGTGCAATTCGCCCGTCAGAAAGTAAGCCAGCCCGGGGCGCGAATAGAATCCGTGCGGGTCATCGCCCACCATTACGATCTCGCCAGCTTTCCCATTTGAACGGATCGCTTCGATCGCAGCCACCCCGGCAACCCCTGAACCGATCACGATATATCTCATTTGGCACCGTCCGTAAACAAGTCGGTGCGCTCAAAACGCAGCACCCCACGCGGACAACGAGCCACGCATTCCCCACAGGTCAAGCATTCGCTGTGCTTGATCGCCTCTCCCATCCAGGCATGCGCGCGAACATCGATCCCAATCGGACAATTGTAGGTACAAATACCGCATTGCACACAGCGGGAAGAATCAGGCACAACATGCCCCGCCGAAAGTGCCACACGCCTCGTTGCATCAGTTTTGAAAATGTTTATAAATGACAAGTAAGCCTCCTTGTATCAAGTCGCTTTTTCCCCAAAAAAGTTACGGCTTTGGCACTTGAGATTGTATTCCCATCTTGAAAAGCAGGACAGTAACAAATGTCATTAAAATAAAAACAGGGCTGCCTCACGGCAACCCTGCCTGTTCGCAAAACTTGAGCCGTCAGGCTTAGTCTTACGAGAGCGGAACTACATTCGCCGCCTGCAAGCCTTTGGGGCCATCCTCGATGGAGAATTCCACCTTCTGTTCGGCCTCCAACTTGCGGTAGCCATCGCTCTGAATGGCAGTGAAATGTACGAACACATCCTCACCACCATCCCGACCAATAAAGCCGTAGCCCTTGGTCGAATTGAACCACTTGACGGTTCCAACAAAACGCTCAGACATCTTTCTTTACTCCTGCTGAGAAAAAAATTGAAGCCCGTTCACCTTTCCGCTTTCAAAGGCGATTCGGGCCTGCTGAGCGCAAGATTATCATGCCTAAAACAGCATGTCAAGATTTAAATTTCTTCCGTATCGATGCAACTCTCGACGTAAGATGAAACCACCAAGGCGACCATTTCACCTGAAATTTTGCTCCGCGAATCACATTCCGCATCTCATTCGGACCTGTGAACGGGTCCAGCAAAATGACAGATCGCCCCACCTCGAAAGCCGCATGCGCATCCGAGCCGACCGTGCCAGCCAGCCCATGTTTTTCGGCAAACTCTTGCGCTCTTCGATTAAATCGCGGCAGCATACAGCGTGAGTTATACACTTCAATGGCATCCACAAATGGAATGATCTCCAGCAAGTCATTTTCCTGCCAACCGCCCGCGCGCAACTCGTCAAACGGGTGAGATACGCTGATGAATGCCCCTTGATCCTTCAAGCGCTTAATCGTTTCCTGCGGAGTTAAGAAAGGAGGAATTTCCTCCAACACAAAGGCGGCGAGAATCTCCCCTTTCGTCGTCATGATCTCCTCACCCACGATGACCAGTTCCGGGTCCAGTGCATGAGCCGCACGCGCGCCTGCAATGGAATTATGGTCGGTGATAACCAGGCGGTCCAATCCCTTGCGCCGCGCCGCCCGCACCAAATCTTCGGGGCGGGTAAGCGAATCTTTTGAAGCATGGGTATGACAATGAAATTCGAGGGTCAATTTACGAGACAAGGTCATAATGGTTTGAAGATGGCCTGCACGACGCCGCAAATAAAGAGCCGCTCATCCGAGGCATTGAATTCACGCTCGATATGCTTTGGGTTTAAGCTTTGCGGTTGGAGAATGATCCTGCCGTTTCGAACCAGGATTCTTTTCAAGGTGATTCCTTCATCCTCATCGCTGATGATCTCAGCAGCGACAATATCTCCGCTTTTATAGCCTGCTGGCGGCGAAATATCTCCATCCTCTTCAGGCTCGGTTACTTCCCTGGTGTTCTTTGGCAAAAACCGAAGCAACACATAATCACCGTTTTCGATGTTGGCCAGATTCATGCTGTCACCGGAAACCTTGATGACCGCCGTCCTGTGGGTTGAGCTTCGAAAAAAGCTGTGACCATCAATGGACAAGATCCGAAATGGTTTGTCTTCGATGAAGACCTGTTCCACTTCCACCATGCCATCGATCGGCGTTTCCAAAATACCGCTCGGCCCAATGTCACCTGCGTTGATGGATTCACGGATGGAAAAAAGCCCGATGCGGTCAGAATGCATTTGCTGTTCCGCATCTTCTCCGTTATTCGTGGCCGTCTCTGTTAACATGGATTTGTTTTCGGGTGTTTCGGCTGGCAACGGCGGAATTTGATATTTTTCAGCGGCCTGATGAAGCGCCTCGTGCATTTCTTTGCAGCGCACGTCATACCAATCCAGCCTTCCCTTTTGGCTCTCTTTATCGCGGATCCCCTTAAATCGTTTTTCTGCATCGCGCCATGAGTTGATGGCTTCCACTTCCTTGTTGGGCAACAGCCAATCCATGCAACCTTTCATCCACAAGGCAACAGCCTGATGGTGTAATGAGTTTGTATATTTGGTGGATGCCTCGCCGAAGAGTCTTTGAGCCTCCTTGAAGTTCCCCATCTCCGCAACACTCAACCCGCACTGCAAACAAATTTCAGCAGGCTCCAAACCTTCAGAAGCCTGACTCAAGCGGTTAAGGTCTTCGATAATACCCCAGGCTTTCTTCATTTCCTGCCTATCACATTCCCTCTTCAATCTATCCAGCAAAAGCGCGGAGGGGTCGCTCAATGAGCTCTTATTAAATTTATTCAACCATCTGCTGACATATCTCAACCAGCGGATGGATTTTGCTTCGGTCGTCATCATGGTTTCTTTCCATCCTTTTTCACGTCTTTGTCGGGAGTTTGCTCACCTGTTGTGGTTGAAAGCGCCTCCAATACCTGGGCAGTGCGTACCAAAACAATGTTGCGAATACTGCGGTCTTTTTCATCTTTCGCCAGATCAATATCGTCAAAGGCATGGACAATGCTCATCAATATTTCAGCCTGTGCCTCGGCATGGCCGATCTCCTGATAGGCATTGCGCTGCGCCTCACCATAGGCGCGTGTAACATCGGCATTGCCTATCCAACCAGCCTTCCACGTATCAATGCGTTGATCAGAAACAGCCTTATTATCCACTTCGAAGTGCCCGATATCACACCATAAAAGCTGGGCGCCTGCATCTTTTAATTTTTCGCGGGTGGCTAGGGTTCCCAATTGATCACTGATCTCCTTACGCGCATTACCATCGGTATATCGGGGTGCGGTAATCTGGTCTAACTGGTGTTTTGCAATATACTCGGAAATCGCTCCAGAAATGACACCCTTTACCATCTCGTGCCAAGTATTCGGTCCCGTTGTAGATACGGTGCGATTATATGTTAAGCTGCGAATCGCCCGAACAGTGAACGGATATGGGTTGGTCAGGCTGCGCCCGGCTGCGGTATTGGTCTCACGATGGTCAGACCACACACGGTAACGAAACCGCACATCTTTTACCGTTACCATGATCCCGTCCTTGGTCACTGCCGATACTGCCGGGATAAGTCCATGCTGATCATCAAGGTTGAGGGCACTCACGATCGATTCAAAGCGGGAAATAAAGAATTTACCCGCAGAATACACCCCGGCTGGCCCATGCAACCTTTCCGTCAAAATTGCGTTTCCGGGTCCAATGGAAATGTAGCCGGGGCCGCCAATCCGATCCAGACGATTTTTTCCCACCCCGGCAACGTACTTATCCGACACTTTGATCTTCGGATACCTGATTCCGCAAAAGGACGAGAGTAGATACAAGACCGCTAGTGCATAACTCCCGATGTTGTGGATATCCTGAATGTATCGCGCCCCTGACAAAAATGCGCTGATTAATGCCGCCAGAGGGAGGATCAAGTAGCGGAAAATGGACTCGCCGTTCAGAAACGGCTGTATATAGGTAAACTCAACCCAAGAAAGCGGCCCCACTACAATAAAAAACACTGCCGTATACCAAAGTATTTTTAAAGGCTTTGCCTTTTCTTCGTATCTTTCGACAAGGATATAAGCGATCAAAAGAATGAACAAGGCGATCACCACAAGTGGGAAGCCAATATCATTCCAAATTCGCCAAAGCGTGAGTTTCTCAACCACAAACCAGGCCGCGATAAGAATGGAGGCGGCCGCTGTCACAAAAAGCAGGAACAATCCGCGGAGCCGAGCCCAGAACAAGTCTCCAGACAGGAAGTTTTGAAGAATCCTCAAGAGTAGAGTTTTACCGGTACGAAAGATCATCATGGCGCACCTTCTTCGCCAATAATGGGATTCGATTCATCCGTCTTTTTGTTTTCTGGCAGGAGCCAGTGCCGCAGATTGGAAAGCATCTGAACCGTATCAGCAGGGAGCAATCGTTGCGTGGCTGGGTTGACTGCTGCCGATTCCAAAGCCTGATACAGGCGGAGCGCCAGAGCCTCTTCAGTATAGTGATTCTCCTGGAAGATCCTTGACAGGGAGTAGATCATATCCTGCTGGGTCCGCGAACGTTCATGGTTATGGATACGCATGGCATGCAGCTCATGACTGGCCAGGGTCTTTTGGGCCTCCTGCTGCCAATGGGCACGCCAGTTTTCAAGAAGTTGAGCACGCACGTCTTCATTGACAGGGACAAGGTCACCAAACCCGGCACCAAGGATCTTAATTCCACGGTCTCTGAGGACTGCGGCGCCTTTAAATTTCATAGGCCGGGAAAATTTCAAGTCGACCTCATTCACGTCCTGCGCATCCTTGATCGGGGTTTCATCCTTCAGCATCACAACCTGGTAGCCCAACACACCCAGGTTGGTAACTACTTTCCCAAATTTCTTTTTGAATTCACCCAACGGAAAATCATTCGGGTCGTCTGGCTTGTAAAGGTCATCGTAATTTTCATGTACCAGCAAATCCCGAAAAATATCGGCGGCCACATGTCCGGGCAGTTCCGTCCAATCGATCAGTCGAAACTCATCGGAGACATTGCGCGCGCGGGAATACACGGCAGAGAACACCCGCTCTTTATCGAAAATAAACTGGGAGGCCGCTCCAGTCTTCGAGACGCGAGTGTCAGTATCGTTCCACTCGAATTCGTTTTCGGCGTAGGCATGCTCAAGTTCTTTTGCGTCCTGATCGCTGATAAATTCCACGGGCTGAAATTTCACAACTTGATTACTTACAGAAGGCCCGGATAACTGCAAAGCCCGCCAGCCCTCATCAGTCCGCGTGACTTGCAAAATATCCTCAGCCTGCCCGAGGGTGAAGGTTACATTCACATTAGTCGTAACCTCAATGCCATCCCGGGTGCAGGCTTTTACTCCTTGTACGGCTCTGCTTTGCTTTCTCAGATCCACCCAACCCACGATCTTTTCTCCAGACTTGGTGAAAACCACGCCTGGACCAAATGCCTTCACGATGGTGACATTGACATCGTTACCGGCGATTCCCAACTTAGCCGCAACCTGCTTCCACACCCCAAGCTTGCGGGGGCTTTGAGTTTCAGCATCTTCAGATTCAGCTTCAAAATGTACCTCCTGCCGTAAAGCGTCAATGGATCCGGTCTGTTGTTCCAAAACAATGGCGCTGTATAGATCCACCAAAGCCACGCCTGCTTTGAAACTGTTCAATTCGTTTTCTTCAACCCTAGGCTCCCCCTCCTTTACGAAGATCGCCGGACCATGCAAGCTTCTCCCAGCCAATGTATAACGGACCAAGCCGGCAAACGCGTTTTGTATCTGCGTCAAGCCGCGCACTGGCAATGTAAATGGAGATATCCAAAATAACACGATGAAAAATATGACGACAAAAACAGTTACATTGGCAAAAATCATCAAACTGGCGCGGCTGGCTTCCGGGGAAACGTACACTGCTTCGGCCGCACGCAAAATATAAACATACCCCCAGGAAATGATCAACTGCCAGACAAGTTTTATTTCATTGAGAAAGGACACGCTAAATAGAGCCCCTACAAATATGGCAGTTCCGAGAATCGAGTATTTTGCCTGTCTTGAAATACGGGTATCAGCGGACATGGTATTTACCCATCCCCCAATGAGGGATTCAACACCCCCAACAAATCGTCAACCTCCAGATTGCTGTATTTGATCCCCAAATCACGGCGCATATTTGCGACAAGCAAAAAAAGCTTTTCGTCTGTCACACGCTGGGCTTTTCCATGCACAGTTGCACTTTCACGCCAATCGCGGAATGCGCGCACGACCTCATCTGAACCGATCAACACGATCTGCGAGGCAATAGCCGTTTCCGCCGCTTGTCTGCGACCATCTTCGAAAATATCTTGGGGAGGGGCCTGCAACAGTTTTGCAAACTCCGTATAAACACCCCACTTCTTATCGTTGAAACGTTTCAAGTATTCCTGTTCGAGGTCTGCTTTTGCTTGTCGCCAAAACCCCATGAAAGTAAATGCACCTGTTGCCAGAGCAATTACAAACGCAACTACGATCTCTGACGCTAACCCACTGATGTTTTCCATATGAAAACTCCCCGATAACTGATTGAAAATGCGGATGGATACGATGCTCAAAAATCAGTATATACGTGTAGCATCTTCATTGTCAAGAGGGCGTAAATTTGGTCATTTTGCCATCACAGAGATTCAGAGTCCACTCGAGAACAAAATTCGGAGAAATGTGTCATAATTATTGACAAGGCGTAACTTTTTATGCACAGCAACGACTGTATATAAAATACATGTATTTCGCCAAGATAAGGAGATAAGCATGAAAACAAAAGGCTTCTTGATTCGCATAGGGCTGGCTCTGTTGGTCGCCGCTTTGCTCGGGGCCGGAGCAGGGTTACTGACTCGCGAGAGCGTGGATGCCGCGGAGGGGACGTATAAAATCCTGGCCTGGAATGACCTGGGAATGCATTGTTACAACCGTGACTTTGCAGATCTCGCGGTATTGCCCCCATACAATACCTTGTGGGTTCAAGTGATCAAAGCCGGTGACCCGCCCACCCTGGTCACAAGCGGCGTTACCGTGGAATATTTCTACGAAGACAACACATACTCGGTTGGCAAAACCAATTTCTGGTCCTATTCGCAGGATCTGTTCGGCGTTAGTTTACCGCCCAATGTTGGCCTGAAAGGGAAAGGTCTGTCAGGAACGATGGATTTCAGCGGGGACCATTATGTTGCAGAGGGTATCCCGGTCACCGAGTTCAGCGACAGCGCCCCCACCACAAGCCAGCCTTATCAGCTTGCCACGGTCATCGTAAAAGATTCAGTCACAGGGGCGGAACTGGCCCGAACCCGGGTAGTCACACCCGTTTCATCGGAAATGCGCTGTGACAAATGCCACAGTGATGGCGGGGAAGGTAGTCCTGACAACCCAACTGGAAAAGTTGAAACCAACATTTTGCAGTTGCATGACGAAGAGGAAGGCACGAACTTAATGGCAAACCGCCCGGTATTATGCGCAAAATGCCATGCCTCCAACGCGCTCGGCGCACCGGGGCAATCGGGAGTGCCAAATCTATCCAATGCAATGCACGACAAACATGAAGATGAATCTCCAGACACTCTGGATGGCTGTTACAACTGCCACCCGGGGCCGCAAACAAAATGTCTACGCGACACGATGTCACAAGAAGGAATGACCTGCATTGATTGCCACGGCGGGATGTCCACCGTGAAAAATAATCCCGATCCTTGGCTGAACGAACCACGCTGTGACACCTGCCACGACAGCGGACAATACGATCAAAATCATCCGCTCTATCGCTTCTCAACCGAACACGGAGGCTTGTACTGCGAAGCCTGTCATGACAGCACGCATGCAGTTGCTCCAAGTCGTGAAGAGAACGATGCGATCAAATTCAATATCTTGCAGGGCAAAAACGGCCCCATAGACCAGTGTCAGGTTTGCCACACGATTACTCCATCTACTGGCTCGGGTCCGCACGGGCTCACATCGTCAGGCTCATTGTTCGAGGATGTACCATCCACATATTGGGCACGGGAATTCATCGAACGATTGTATAACGCAGGCATCACAGGTGGATGCAGCACTTCTCCACTGATGTATTGTCCAGACTCCACGGTAACGCGGGCACAAATGGCGATCTTCATTCTGCGCGGCATTCATGGGAGCACCTACGTCCCACCCACTGCATCAGGTACCGTATTTGGTGATGTCCCAGTTGGCTCCTTTGCCGCTGATTGGATCGAACAACTCGCGGCCGAAGGGGTAACGGCTGGCTGCGGCGGAGGCAACTACTGTCCCGATGCAACCATCACACGCGCTCAAATGGCGATCTTCCTACTGCGCGGTGAACATGGAAGTGTATACACACCCCCAGCAGCGACCGGCACCGTCTTTGGCGATGTTCCGCTCGGTTCCTTCGCCGATGCATGGATCGAACAACTGGCTCTCGAAGGCGTCACCAGCGGATGCGGCAGTGGAAATTACTGCCCGGACAATTCAGTGACACGCGCTGAGATGGCGGTATTCCTTGTAAGGGCCTTCAGCCTGCCATAACCAACGACTAAATCAAAAAACGCCGCGATTCCCCTGCGGCGTTTTTTGATTTGAGAATCAAGCCCAAACAAATTTGTGAAGCGAAAAAACAAAAGATGTGACATTGGTATTATTGAACAGCATATTAAAAGTTGTATATTGAAAATGTGTTGAGTTTATATACAACCTGGGAGGGTTGACATGAATACCAAAAAATCGCTTTCACGCATAATCACTATCCTAATTGTCGTTATATTCTTTTTGTCAGGCGCTGTTCCAACCCTGGCGGCACCTGTCTCTGCTCCGCTCTATGCAGACGATCCGACTCCGCCGGCACAAACGGTCAAGCTCATCTTCATCCATCATTCCACGGGTGAGAATTGGCTGGCGGACGGGTACGGAAACCTCGGCATTACGCTGGAGCAGAACAATTATTTTGTCAGCGGCACCAACTATGGCTGGGGGCCAAATGCCATTGGCGACCGAACAGACATCCCGAATTGGACCGAGTGGTTCCGTTCCGGAGATACAGAAACGTACATGAACGCTCTCTTCAACGAAAGCGGACAAAACTCCTCCTACACCCGCAACCTGACCGACCCCGGCGGCGAGAACGAGATCATCGTTTTCAAATCCTGTTTCCCGAATTCTGCGTTGGAAGGCAGCCCAACCGACCCGCCATCACCTGACGGCTGGTTGACGGTGGGACACGCCAAATATGTGTACAACGAAATTCTGCAATACTTCGCATCCCGTCCCGATAAACTGTTCATCGTCATCACCGCACCGCCTTTGCAGGATGGCACCTACGCCGAAAATGCCCGCGCCTTCAACGAATGGCTGATGAACGACTGGCTGACGGAAAACGGTTATACACTGCCCAATGTGGCTGTCTTTGATTTCTACAATGTATTGACCGGGCCAGACAATCATCACCGCTACATCAACGGCGCCATCGAGCATGTCTTCACAGCGGGCATGAATACATCATATTATCCATCCTCCCCCGCTGACGATCACCCCAATGCGGCAGGCAGCCAAAAAGCGACGAACGAATTCGTTTCCCTGCTCAATATTTTCTACAACCGCTGGCGCGGCTCAACCACGTCCATCTTCACCGACGTACCATCTACATATTGGGCGGCCAGTTACATCGAAAGACTCTATAATGCAGGCATTACCAGCGGATGCAGCACCTCCCCGATGATGTATTGTCCGCTTGCGCCTGTCACTCGCGCACAGATGGCCATCTTCATCCTTCGTGGCATGCATGGGAGCGCCTACATCCCGCCCACAGCTACGGGTACGATATTCGGCGATGTACCCGCTGACGCCTTCGCAGCCGCATGGATCGAGCAGTTTGCGAATGAAGGCATCACCAGCGGATGCGGCGGCGGAAATTACTGCCCCGATGCCAATGTCACCCGCGCACAAATGGCGATCTTCCTGTTGAAGGGCGAACATGGTGCCAGCTACGTTCCGCCCGTGGCAACGGGCATCTTCACCGATGTGCCCGTCGGCTCTTTTGCCGCCGATTGGATCGAACAACTCGCCAACGAAGGTATCACCAGCGGATGCGGCGACGGAAACTACTGTCCAGATGCTGATGTCACCCGCGACCAAATGGCAGTATTTTTGGTCAGGGCATTCAGCCTGCCCTAGAAAAAAATACTATCAATTAGAAGAACAGAGTGCCCCCGAGAACTCGGGGGCACTTAAGTTGAAATTAATAGTGAGGTCAGTATAATGATTTATGTCATTATTAATGCGAGCAAGGTAAAGATCTCAGAAAGGATTAAACGCCATGAATACATCGAATATTTTTATCCGAGTCATTGTATTGATGGCTCTAACCATGAGCATGCTTGCCATGGCAACCACCCCGTCTGAAATACAAACAGATACCCGTCAAACTAATTATTCTCTTCCCCTGCCGGATGGACCTTCTTCTATTCAGTCAGGGTTAGATGAAGAAGCGTCCATGTGGGAAGGTTATATTGATGTCGATGGCCAGGGATCTCCAACCTGGGAATTGAATAATGTTTCAGATCCATCACTCGATGGCAAGTCATTGCGTTGTGCCATCACCGGGGGAGATCCAAACTCAAATATCCATTGCTACAGAAATCTAAATCCCGAACCGTCCAGCCATTTCTTTTCATTGAGTTTGCAATTTCAGTACAGACCTACATCGACCTATAACAACGCGGGAGGTCCGTCCATTGTTCAAGCGATTGAATTCTCAATGAGCAAATGGGATCAAGGCGTACGGTATGAATGGGCAATGCAATGGAACAATGTGAATAATTCATGTGATGCGGGGGCACCTAATTGGCTTTATTGGGATCCAGCGGACCCTTGCAGATGGATGGATTTTGGTAACAGCTACCTTATTGATGGCGAACGATGGCACCCGCTGGTTTTGAATGGTGACATACTCAATGGTCAGGTGCACTACAGTTATTTTTCTGTTGATGGACTGGAACAACAACTAAATATTCCCTTGATCGCCCCAGCATTCGAATCTGGCGTCTCAGATAAATTGGCGGTTGCCGTGCAGTTGGACGGGAATTCAACTGAAACGCCTTATGAAGTCTTCATCGATCAGGTGACACTCACAACCTGGGTTTTCGGAGATGTCCCAGTCTCGCATTGGGCAAATGACTACATCGAAAGATTGTATGACGCAGGGGTTACAAGCGGATGTTCAACCTCGCCGCCAAATTATTGTCCTGATGCCACCGTCACTCGTGCGCAGATGGCGATCTTCATCTTACGCGGACTCCATGGTAGTACCTACACACCCCCATCGGCAAGTGGAACAGTCTTCGGGGACGTACCCGCCGACTCGTTTGCAGCAGATTGGATCGAGCAACTTGCAGCAGAGGGCGTCACTGGAGGCTGCGGCGATGGAAACTACTGTCCAGATGCAACCATCACAAGGGCTCAAATGGCGATCTTCCTGCTGCGTGGCAAGTATGGCAGCACCTACATGCCCCCGGCGGCAACAGGTACTGTCTTCAGCGATGTGCCTATTGGCTCCTTTGCGGCTCCCTGGATCGAGCAACTCGCCCGCGACGGTGTTACCAGCGGGTGCGGCGATGGAAACTATTGTCCGGAGAATTCTGTCACGCGTGCCGAGATGGCCGTCTTTCTCGTCAGGGCTTTCAACTTGCCGTAATTTCTTGACGCATGCCTTTTGCGGTGGTATCCTTGCGCGCAATGTTCAGCCAACTTGTAGTTGACACCACTACCAATACCACTCGTACCAATAATACAGGGACGGGGCATTGGTGGTTGTCAGGTGAACAGCAACAAGTTCATACTCACTAGGTACACCAAACGCCCCGAGAAAATCGGGGCGTTTTTCTTAATCTCACAAAGGAGAAGCTATCATGTCCATTTCAAACGCCACACCCGTCCTTGCCGTTGACGAGAAGAATCTCATTCCGGTCAGCGATCACCTTAAGCAGATGGCCGATATTCCGCCTTCACGCATGTTCCTCATCAACAAATCGTTGAAGGTCTATGTGGAAAAGAACGCAGGCGCGAAAATATTCGACGCGTCACAAGGCGACGGAGGCGCGTCACTGCCTGGCACACCCAAAGCGATTTTGGAACGCGCGCTTCAACTTCAACTGGAGCATGGTACGGCTTACGATATGCCTTTCGGCACCGACGCATATCGCAAGGCAGTCATTGAGCAATATTGGAAATTGGATTCCTCTTCGGGTTGGGGTCCCGCAAACGTACTCGGCACCGCAGGCGGACGTGATGCATTGGTCAAGGCCTACGGCGCGATGCTCTCACTCGGGCATGGACGTCAGGGCGATCTCATCATGGTATCCCGCGTTCCGTGGATCTCCTACAACTGGGGACCGTACGGCGTCGGGGCGAACGTGCTTTGGGCTCCCGGCGACCCAGCCCAAGGGTGGGCTTATTCGGAAGATGCCATTCGCGAGAGCGTCAAGTTCGCCGAATCCAAGGGTAGAAAGATCGCGGGCATCGTCATCACCAATCCCGATAATCCCACAGGTCTGACCATCGCCATTGAAAAGCAGGTCTCGCTCGCCAAAGCCGCATTGGAAGCGGGCGTGGCCTTCGTGCTCTTCGATTGGATGTATCACTACGTCACCGACGAATCACCGATGGACTTGAATTCCTTCCTCAAATTCTTCACCCCCGAAGAACGCAAGCGCATCATGTTCCTCGATGGCATCACCAAATCGCTGGGCGGATCGAACGTCCGCAACTGCCACCTGATCGCTGATGAAGCCGTCATCAAATTCATCACCGCGCGCGCTTCACACGGAGTTATTCCTTCATTCTATTCTTTGGCAGTCGCCATGGCCGCCTACGAAATGGGATTTACCGAAGCCGCGAAGACCATCATCGAACCGACCAATGCCAGCCGCGTGGTTTTGAAGAAGCTGATCGCAGAACAGGGTTTTCAGCACATCATCGGCAAAGGCTATTACGCCTTCATGAATGTCGGTGAATTCATCAAAGCCAAGGGCTGGGCTGATAGTGAGCCGCTCGGACAATATCTCGCCGAAAATCACGGCGTAGCCATCGTCCCCGGCGCATTCTTCTCCCCCTTCGGCAACGACTGGATCCGCTTCTCCTACGCCACTCCCGCCGAAAGAACCGAAGGCGCATTCAAGCGATTGGTTGAGGGGTTGGAGAGTTTGAAGAAATAACTGCAAAAAAGAGGAAAGAGGAAAGATGGGTAAATCCTTTTCTTTCTTCTTTCCTCTTTCATTTTTCTGACGAGTTACGGAACTTTCACTCTCACTAATATTTAGGAATCGCTTATGTCCCCTCAAAAATTTCCCGAAAAATACCACCTCGCACTCGAACAGGCTGCAAAAGAAAAACCGCAAAGCGGACTCAACGGCTTCGAGCAGGAATGGAATCTGCTCGATGAAGAACTGCGGCCATTGCTCACCGTGGGCGCTGGCCCCAGCCAGCAATCCTTTGTGGATTATCTGCGCGCCGAATGCATCGCGCCGTGGCAGGCGCAATTCAGCCAGCTCGAAGTCTTTCACTGGATGATCGAATGGGCCACGCGCCCATATTACAGTCCACGCGGCACGATCTACGAAGCGCGTCTGATGGAAGCCTCGCTCATCAACTCGCTGCATCGCGCGGGCAGCAACTTTGGTGAACGCCTGCATTATTGGCACGGCAATCTTCTATTCCTTACCGATATCAGCCACGATTCTTTGCCTGGAAATTGGAGCATTGCCAAACGCCGCTATCTCGAAAAATGCGTTGACTTGTACGGCGATACCCTCGCAACCGCAGGCATTCACAGCAACCTCTCTTTGCCTGATCCGCTTTTCGCGTGGGACTTCATGCATCTTTCTGCCAGTGAACGCGGCGACACACATCTCGATGAATTCAAATCTGAGTTTTACATCACGGCCACGCGCCTCTTGCGCGCCTTCGCTTCTCTCTTTATCGCCACTGCTGCGTCGACGCCGATGCAGGCCCAGGTTAAGGATGGACGCGCGGTTGTTGTCCTCACCGAGCATGATTCGATCCGCAATCTGACCTTCCCGAATCCGCGCGAGTTGGATCTCCCCGATCTCTATCGCTCGTACTCTGATTATCTTCAAAATTCTTATGACCTCGTACGGCGCGGCGTGCGCTTCGGTAACAACAACTGGACTCCCGTGCGCGCGCGTTCGTTTGCGGAACCTGTTGAACGATTGATCTCCACCACCAGCGACGAATTGACGCATCTCTATACCCGTGGCCTGTTCGCTGTGGGCCAGGCGACTCCACCCGAAGAGATGGCGCTACAGATCGAAAAACAGAACCTCATGGCACGCATCAACCTGCCGATGGGACGCGTTGAAGTCCGCGTGGATGATGGCGGGCACAGCCTTGATATTGACATCGCCAACCTCACGCTCAAACATCTTTTACTCCTGCGTATTTATTCAGACCCGCAATTTGCGCGCAGTTTCCGTTACGACCGCGAAGACATCGTCCGCGCGCGCAATAACGAAAACCTCGCCGCAAAATTCAGCCTGCGCGCCGAGATCGAAAATCCGCTCACAGCCAAACCGATCTCCATGCGCGATTTCCTTAAGTGGACTCTCTCCGAGGTCAAGCCGCTGGCCGAGGCATTGAACATGTGGAAAGATTTGACCCCGCTCGTTGAAATGTCTGAAGGCGGACGAAACACAGCCGAAAAATTCCGCGCCCGTTTGCAGGGCGAATTGGGCGACGGCAACGAAGTGCCTTTGGATATTTTGAAGGAAATACATTTCGAACGCGAAGCGCAGGTGAAAAGCGATGTGGAACGGATCGCCTCGGAATATGGGTTGCTCGGCGAGGAATCAGGCAAAATCGCCGAATTCCTCCAGCGTGGACGTGACGCCGCGCGCCACGCGGAGCGCCAAACCACACCCATTCTATTCCGCCCGCGCCCGCAGGCTGTGGTTGAAATTTCCTATCCAGACAAAACGAGCGAGATCCTCGACCTCGCTCAACAATTGATCCGCATTCCATCCGTCACTGCCTGCCCCGACGAACGATATGACGAAGTCCATCGTGCAGGATCGTTGATCGATGATTATTTACGAAATGCAGGTCTGGATGTGAAATTCTTCGATGGAAAATATCCTGCTGTTTATGCAACCTTTCCTGGCGCATCAAAAGAGAATCCGATCTTGCTCACAGGTCACTTTGACGTGGTCGAACCCGAGCCTGATGATTCACAGTTCATTCCGCGCATTGAAGGCGATTATCTGCACGGCCGCGGCGCAGCGGATATGAAGACCGTGGTTGCGACCTATCTCGTTTGGATGAAGGATATGTGGAAGGTCGAAGCTTCACTGCGCCCCAACATAGCGTTACTGCTGATCGGCAACGAAGAGAACGGCGAAGCTGAAGCATGGGGCACACCGCACGTTTTGAAGGAATTGAATCTCACCCCATCGCTGTTCATCGCAGGCGAGCGGACAGGCGAAAAAGGAAACGAACTCTTCGGTGAGATCTGCGTGGAGAATCGCGGCGTGATGCGTTTTGACGTGATCGCACACGGTGCGAAAGGTCACAGCGGCGTGGCGGGCACAGGCGACTTGAGCGAGAAACTCATCGCCGCGCGCTCTGCGTTGAATGAAATATTTGCAAAGCATCTCACATTGAAATCACCTGACGGATGGCAGTCACAAGCCAAGTTCCCCTTCATCAATGTCGGCACACCGGGCGTGTACAACGTCACCGCGGCGGAAGGGATTCTGGGCGTGGAGATCCGCCCCATTCCACAGGATGATGTGGAAGGTTTAAGGTTGAAGGTCGAAAGTTATTGTGCCGAAAATGGATTGGAAGCAAAATTCTCTGTCATGGAAAACGGCGTGGCCTGCGACCCAAATAACCCGGCGCTAAAAGCGCTCATCGAAGCAGTCAAGCAGGCTTCGGGTGGTCAGGAAGCGCGTATTGGGAAGAAACTGCCCGGTACCAGTGCCAGATTCGCCCCCGGCGGTCAGGCTGTTGTGTGGGGACAGTCGGGCGTGGGTCCGCACGCGAAGAATGAGGCACATTTCATTCCAAGCATCGAGCCGTATTACAGATCGCTGAATGAGCTATCGAAGTTGTGGAAGTAAACAAAAGGGTCACGCAATTGCGTGACCCTTTCTCGTGCTATCTGTTTATCGAATAAATCCAAAAGGGAATATGATCTCCCTCATAGCCATTCACTGTTTTCTCCCAGGCCATACCCATCTTTTCCGCAACTTTTTGAGAGGCTTTGTTCTCAGGGTCGATCAAGCAAACCATGCGTGATAAATGTAATTTCTCGAAGCCATATTTCAGGATCGCCTGGGCTGCTTCCGAGCCCAATCCCTGTCCCCAGTAATTCCGCGCGATGGTGTAAGCCACCTCAACTTCGTTTACATCATCGATCGTCCACGGGAGCAAGCCGCAGCGGCCAATGAATTTTCCCGTTTCCTTGTGAATGGTTGCCCACAATCCAAGCTCGGGATGTTTGGGATGGCCGTGCATGTGCCATTCCAATTCCTCCTGCGCCTCTTCGCGGGAACGCGGCGCATCGGGAATGTATTTCGTGATCTCAGGGTCACAATAAAGTGCCCATAAGTCATCGAGATCTTCGATCACTTGATGCCTGAGAAGAAGTCTTTCGGTTTCCAGTATGGTTGCCATTTTCTACACCAGATTTGCCATGATATCAGCCGCTTTTATTTTTTCTTATCAGAAGGAAGAAAATCAAAAGGCGGACGTTGATTCAACTTCACAAGATGCGCACCCGATTCGCCCACGTGCAAAACGGTCATCGAACCTGTATCGCAGGCCAGCCGCTGAAAGTGATCGAGCGGCATTCCGAGAAAATGAGCAACGGCCAGTTTGATCGGGTCGGCATGGAACACAACCGCGACGATATCCTGCGGCTTCTTATGCGTTTGAACAACCCGTTCCAGCACGTTTGCAAGCCGCAATTGTGCCTCGGGAAACGACTCGCCTTCAGGAAAACGAAATCTTGACGGCGCATTTTGCACGATCTTCCACGCTTTTGTCAGGCTGAGCACGCGCCATGATTTCCCCTGCCACTTCCCGATGTGCGTGTCCATCAGGTCAGGCTCTTGAAGGATATCCAATTTTCGAGCGGATGCGATCGGTGCAGCCGTCTCCATCGCCCTTTCAAGCGGACTTGAATAAATGGCCTTGATCGGCACATCCTTCAGCGCATCGCCCAACGCCTGGGCCTGCTTCTGCCCACGTTCATTGAGATGCACTCCGGGCAGACGTCCTGCCAATTTTCCAGTTTTGACGTATTCGTTTTCGCCGTGACGGATGAGAAGTAAGAGGGGCATTTGGGTTCCAATCAGAATTTTTGAATTAATAATCTCATGACATCGAGATAAGGAGTCGGTTCATTATAGTATTCACAAAACGATTCCCAGACGTATTGGTTGGGCATCGCATCAGGATGTCTGCGTTTAATATCCTTGACCGCATCCAACAAACTTAAACCTTCCACCTCTTTCAATGCCGCCATGCAAAAGACGGTCGAACGGTTGATGCCCGCTCCACAGGACACAAGCACCCTGTGTCCTTTTTCCTTTTCCGCCAGAATAAAATCCACTCCCTGCCTGATCAGTGGATGGGGTGTGCCATCCAGATCATCCACAGACAAAAACAGGGAATTGATATCTGGATATTGAATTGGCTCGGCAAGCTGAAGAATGGATTGGATCGACTTGAAATCGAGGTACGCTTTATCCAGTGTATCTCGATATCTCCCAATGTAAAGCCAGGGGCGAATCTCGTCCATGCTTACTTGATCTTCCGCTTCATTTCCTTGATCTCTTCCTCGGTCATGTCAGGGACGTCCTCCCTGCGCTCAATATTCAGCGCCTTGCGCTGGGCTTCGCGCCACATCTCCAACCGTGCAGTGACTTGCGCCTCATAGCCCTCCTGCGAAGGCGAATAAAAGTATGTGCCAAGCAAACGTTTCGGCAAATATTGCTGCGGGACGAAATGCCCATCGCTTTCGTGGGGATAGACGTAATCCTTGCCATGTCCCATCGCGGCGGCATCACGATTCCCGTCCGCGAGATGACGAGGAACGGAGACCTGCCCCTCTTCTTCGATCTTTTTCATTGCTTTGAAATATGCACCCGCGCTGTTGGATTTCGGCGCAGTGGCAAGATACAACGTGGCCTCGGCAATTGGGTAGATTCCCTCAGGCAGGCCGATGAAATCAAAAGCCTGAGCCGCAGAAGAAGCCACGACCAGCCCCATCGGGTCAGCGAGGCCGATATCTTCACCCGCTAAAATGATCAGACGGCGGATGATGAACTTCGGGTCTTCACCTGCGTAGATCATCTTTGCCAGCCAATACAGAGCGGCATCAGGGTCACTTCCGCGCACCGATTTGATAAAAGCGGAGATGGTGTCGTAATGCGCATCGCCATCTTTATCATACAAAACCGCGCGGCGTTGAATGGATTCCTGTGCCACATCCAGGGTGATGTGAATGTTGCCATCCTGATCGGGCGACGTGGATTCAACTGCAAGCTCGATGGCATTTAAGGCGTTGCGTGCGTCGCCGCTGGAAACTTCGATTAAGTGGGAACGGGCATCAGGGTCCAGAATGACGCGCTTGTTTCCATAGCCGCGTTCCTTGTCAGAGAGGGCGCGGTCGAGCAGAATCCCCGTTTCGGTCTGGTTCAAATTCCGCAATTGAAAAACGCGCGAACGCGAGATCAACGCTTTGATGACCTCAAAGTATGGATTCTCCGTGGTTGCGCCGATCAACGTGAAGGTTCCATTTTCAACATGCGGCAGGAGGGCATCCTGCTGGGCCTTGTTCCAACGATGCACTTCATCCACAAAAAGGATCGTGCGCTCGTTGTGCAGGCGGCGGCGTTCGAGCGCTTCATCGATCACAACGCGCAGATCAGCCTTGCCTGCCAGAATGGCCGAGATGGTCACAAAGTGACTCTTGGTGCTATTCGCAATGACTTGTGCCAACGTGGTCTTGCCTGTGCCTGGCGGCCCCCACAAAATAATGGACGAAAAAAGTTTATCGGCTTTGATGGCGCGCTGCAACAACTTCCCCTCACCAACAATATGTTCCTGCCCAATGTATTCATCCAGCGTACGCGGGCGCATCCGTGCGGCAAGCGGCGCTTCAGATTTCATGCGTTCCTGCATGGCATGGTCAAAGAGGTCGGTCATGGGGTGATTATAATGTAGTCAATCCGACCACAAGGAAACCCAATGAAAAAATCACCCGCCGAAATTTCAGAAGCTGTTGAATCCGCCCGCGAGGAATTGATCGCTTTCCTGCAAAAGATGGTGCAAACCGCCAGCCTGCCGAATCACGAACATGAGGTTCAAAACCTTGTCGCGCAAAAATTGCGGGCGTTGGGGCTTGAAGTGGAAATTGTCCCCTCGAATTTCGATGACCTGAAAGATCACCCTGCCTTTGGCGATGACGGCTTCTCACCGACGGATCGTGTCAACGTGATCGGACGCTGGCCCGGGACTCACACTGGCGAAGGAAAATCGATCATTCTTAACGGACACGTGGATGTGGTTCCAGTGGGCGATCTCTCCCTTTGGGTGGATTCGCCGTGGAGCGGCGTCATCCGCGAAGGAAAAATGTTCGGGCGCGGCTCATGCGACATGAAATCGGGTTTGTGCGCAGGCATCTTTGCCGTGGACGTTTTGCAGCGCCTCGGCTATCAACCTGCGCGCGATGTGTTGATCGAAAGCGTCATCGGCGAAGAATCAGGCGGCATTGGCACATTGACGACCATCGTCAAAGGCTACACGGCTGACGCCGTGATCCTGCTCGAACCCACGCGCCTTGAAATTTCTCCCGTGCAATCTGGCGCGTTGACGTTTCGATTGACCGTGCCCGGGCGTTCGATCCATGCGGCGATGAAGGCCTACGGCGTAAGCGCCATCGAAAAATTCGCGCTGCTGTTGAATGCCATCAACAAACTCGATGTCGAACGCCACGCGAATTTCAAGCATCCGCTGTTTGAAGATCCGCACAACATTGCGCCGATCAACATCGGCACAGTGCGCGGCGGCGAATGGCATTCCACCGTCCCCGAAGAAGTGGTGGCAGAGGGACGCATGGGCGTGTTCCCTGGAGAGTCGAATGAAACGGCGCGAAAAATGTTCGAAGCGGCGATTCAGGCTGCGGCCGAGTCTGATGCGTGGTTGAGTCAAAATCCGCCGCGCGTGGAATGGTTCGAGGGTCAATTCGAATCAGGTGAAACCCCGCTCGATCATCCGTTGATTCAGCAACTGACTGCGGCCCACGAACATGTGACAGGTTCAGCGCCGACTCTGCGCGGTGTGACCTACGGCTCAGACATGCGCCTGTTCACCAATCATGCAAAGATTGCGGCCACGCATTACGGCCCCGGTGACGTGGGCATGGCGCATGCGGTCAATGAGTTTGTGCCGCTCGAAGAAGTGGTGACCGCGACGAAAGTTGTGGCGAACATGGTCGCACAATGGTGCGGAGGAGAATTCAAATGAAATCATTTGGCTGTCAATCCATGTACGCGCCGATCCGACGGATGGTGTTGAAACATCCGCATGAGGCATTCATTTCGCAGGCGAATCTCGAAGCGCAATGGGAGAAACTTGTGTATTTCGGCTGCCCTGATTTCGAAAATTCGCTGGCAGAATACGAGCGTTTTAGCGGCATTCTGGAGCAATTCGATTTCGAGATTCATTATGCGCCAAAGGATGAAAGCACCAGCCTCGATTCGATCTACACCCACGACCCGTTGGTGATTTCGAATCGCGGTGCGATCCTGTGCAGCATGGGCAAGGAAGCGCGCAAACCCGAAGCCGATGCCGCTGAAAAATATTTGCAGGAATTGGGTGTGCCCGTCATCGGGCGGATTCAGGGAAGTGGAAAGTTGGAAGGCGGCGATGTGCTCTGGGTGGATGAGCGCACGCTGGCAGTCGGTCAGGGTTTCCGAACGAATGCGGAGGGATTACGTCAATTGCGCGAACTGCTCGGCGATTCGGTGGATGAAATTTACCCCGTGCAACTCCCCTACTGGACGGGGCCGCAGGATTGTTTGCATCTGCTGTCTTTCATCAGCATCGTGGATAAGGATCTGGCTGTCGTGCATTCGCGCCTGATGCCTGTGCCCTTCCGCGAATGGCTGTTGGAGCGCGGCTTTCAATTCGTGGAAGTGCCCAACGATGAATACGATAGTCTCGGCTGTAACGTGCTGGCGGTGGGTCCACGCCAGTGTGTGATGTTGAACGGCAATCCCGTCACGCAAAAACGACTCGAAGAAGCAGGCGCACAGGTGTGGACCTTCGACGGCAAGGATATTTCCTACAAAGGCACGGGCGGCCCCACCTGCCTGACTCGCCCAATTTTGAGGATGGGATAAGGGATCGAAGGTGAATTAAAGAGACTGGCGACCACCATGATGGGTGATCGCCAGTCTCTTTCTCTTTACAAGGAGAGGCTAAAAGGATGACACAGCCTTCAACAGATCGGTGTGAGTTTCGATATACATGTCGAAACCTCCAAGGGAAAAGGCCTTTTCGGCATCCGAAGACAGGTTCAGCAGTTTTATATATGGGGAGCGATAAGTGCCAGCGCTAATTCCCTTGCGGATCTCTTCGTCATTCCGATCAGGTTTTGCAGCGCGAAGCTGATTGTAAATGGAATGAATGGCACGCAACCCTGCACTGCTGATAAAGGGAGTATGCGTCAGGTCGATAAGAATATATTGAGTGCCATTCTTGATCAATTCATTCGCCTTGCTTTGAAACGCCTCATACGTAGACGAATTCAGGTCGCCGTGCAGGTGCATGACCTGCACCGGAACACGTCCCTTCATCGCAGTGATCTTGATTTCCATAGAATCCTCCAATTAACCATAGCTGGCTTGTCTTTTATTTTTCCCGTAGTTTACACGGAATACAAGCCACACTTTCACATCGAAACGAATTTGTGATTTATCAATTTTACAGGTTTGACGGGACAGATTCGGATACAGTGCCCCGCTCATCGCTACTTGGACGTAGTTGTGGTTGTGGTCGTAGTTTGTTGTTTTACTCCAACCAGTTTGCGGAGGATGTCAAACCAGAATGGTGCGCCCTGGGCAGCGGCAAAGGCCGTGAGAAGGTACCCGAACAATTTGACAATGATTCCCCAGCCATTGTTAAGGGCGGGCAAGCTTGTTACCGAAAGACATTTCCCTGCAGAGCGGATCACTAAGCGATAATCCCTCACACCCAAAAGACCGCAGGAGCCCGACTCCAAAGGCGTTGTTGTCCACCCGATCGGGAAGTTCAGGTCTTTTACAGTAGCAAATGAAATTTCATCGACAGGCGCCTCAGTCTGCGCTGCGGCTTGAGCCTGCGCCACGATCACGGCTCGCGCCGTAGGTTCCTGCCAGAGCTTTTGAGCAATGAAGATGGTATCGATATTGAGAAAGACAGCCAGCCAGAGGCCGATCCAAAACGCAAGCCATTGCGCGCGGATCTTGTACCAGCTGCTGGATTGCGACATGACATTGTTGAACCAGCCTTCCACATTGCTGCGATACTCAGCCATCTTGCCTTCGAACTCGTGCGTATTCCGCTGGATGTTTTCCATGCTTTTCTCCATGTTCGGAAAAACGTAAGGCAGCACTTCGTTCTTCGCCATCATGGACTTGAAGTTGGCGGTCATCTCAGGGATCGATAGCGTTTCGACAGCAACATCCTTCTCACCCTTGCCCGCATTCATAATCACTTCGAAAGCCGCCGTGGCAAACACCTGGTTGGGAATGTAATCCGTGCGCATCTGATTCCCTTTTCGATCCCTGACAATATCGCCATTCTTGTCTTTGAGTGCCAACTCGCTGACAAGCGGGTGGGCATAAAATCGATCCACCAGCGTCTTATCCTTCAACATGCTGTGAATGGATTTTTCAAGAAAGTTGGCACGCCAGCCCAAAAATGTGCCGATCCTGTTTTGGGCTTCCATGGTGGCAATGCTGATGACCAGCCAGACGAAAACGAGTCCAATGGCGACTTCGATAATGGCATCCAGTTGCATGATGTTCTCCTTGGATATTGATGGTTACACGCTTTACAGCACCAGTATATAAGCGGACAGGTTTATTTTCAAGGCCAACTATGCGTTGGGAAGTTCTTCCTGTGCCTGTAAATGCGATTGATTGACGAGATAAATACCCACGAGCGCAATCGCACCGCCCACCCACTGAGTGGTATTCGGTATCTCGCCCAGCAATGGAATGGCCAATACCGCAGTCAAAATGGGCTGGCCCACCAAGGTTGGCGAAACGATCGAAGCAGGCAAATGCCCCAGTGCGTATGTGATCGCCAGATACCCGATCATCTGCGAAACGACGGCTGTGGCAAGAAAAATACCCCAAGTCCTGGCGGGATAATCCGTCAATTGATTTCCGAGCACCAGATTCATGATGAACATGCCAATGACCGCGCTGACACCGACCAGCCAGGTATAGCGAAGCGGATCAATGTATTTTCGTCCGCGCTGGGTGATGAGTTGATAAGAAGCGTAGAAGATCGCGGCGGTGCTGGCCATCACATCGCCCAGGCCGAGGGTGGGATGATTCAAGAAATCACTCCCCATCACGAGCACCGCACCCGTCAAGGCAATCACGAGCCCGATCCAAAATGTGCCGCGCAGTCTTTCGCGAAGCACAAAGAACGCGAACAATGCCACCCACAGCGGAGAGGTGTTTCCAAGCAGGGTCGCATTGGCGGCGGTTGTAAATTTCAGGGATGAATTCCAAAAAGCAAAATCGAAGGCAGTGAACAGCCCCCCCAGAAGAGGAAAAATATAATATCTTTTATCAATGGGCTCCAGCGTTTTTTGCTGACGAACGAATAATGGCGCCAAAAAGATCGTGGAAAATAACAGGCGGTAAAAACCAGTGACAGCCCCGGGCGCATCGGCCCAGCGCACGAACATGGCCGAAAGGCTGAGCGCACTGATACCCACCGCAAGCGCGATATAGGGAAGGAATTTATTTTGCATCAGGGAATTGTACTCTGTCAGGGATGGACGGTTTCAAATGCGGGTAATGGAAATCCGCTCAAGGGTGGGCAAAAGCTCCTTGAGACTGCGCACACTAAAGTCAGGTTTGAAGCGCTGAATTTCATCCGCTTTAAATTGTGCGCGGCGTGTGATCCAGATCGATTTCATACTCAAGTTCTTCGCCCCTTGAATATCGGCTTCCAAACTATCGCCGACCATCACAGCCTCTTCGGGTGAAATGCTCCATTGCGCCAGCGCGATCTCAAACGCGCGCGGATGCGGCTTGCGATAGAAACTCGAAGCGGACGTGAGCACGAAATCAAAATACGAACGGATGCCGAAATCCTCGATGAGTTCCTGAACATCGCGATCATCGCCCGCATTAGAAAAGATGCCAAGTCGATATTGATTGGATCGAAGTTTCTGGATGGTATCGAGCGCATCGTCCTCAAGCATCCAATTGGATTGCGTAACAGAATACAACGCATCCAACGCGGACCTGAGAACTGGTTCGGCGACATCGACATATCCCAAATCCTTGAGCAGTTCGCGCAAAACGAAGTGATATGTGGTCTCCTGAAAATCCTTGTCGCGCTGGTCGTAATATTCGTGCAGGCGTGCGCGAAAGACCCGCGTATCCAGCACGATAGCATGTTGATTCAGAGAGTCGGCGAGAGCTTGATCGGCGCGTTCCAAAATGGGCGTCCAATCTCCGCGCGAATGCATGAGGGTCCCACCCAGGTCAAAGAGAATGTGATGAACAGAAGATGCTTTCATTGTATGTGATCTACCCTGACAAACCCATGAAAAATCTTTGCGGCTTTGCTGCAAGCTGCCTGCCTAGACTGAGGCAAAAAACGGAGCCAGTCCGCGCAAAATAACAAAAATGAACCAGATATTATTCGCCATCAGCGCCAGCACAAAGACCGTCAAAATGGACTCAAACCATGTTTTGCCAGCAAAATCTGCGAACGCGAGCGCGAGGAAAAAGACCAGCAGATACGTCCAATAGAGTGCGTAGAGAAACAGCTCCGTGCCATAATTCATGTGCAAAATGAAATTGAAAGCCAGGCTGCCCAACAAGCCAAGCATAAGCGGAATATGCACGGATGAACGTATTGATTTCATAAAAATCAGGAGCGCCCCTGCAAGCAGAGCCAACCATAGAACGAGCGGGATGTTGGCAAATCCCTTATAAGAGGCATAGGCGTTATTGGGAGCGTCGAAAGTCTTGAGGTCAATGGTGGGACGGGGGTCTTTGTTCGCAATGACTTCTACAGGTTTGGGGCCTGTAACGCCGTATAAAACCATTGTACGACTGACAAGCTTGAAACGCTCGATCAAACGCTCTGTCGGCGACTCATAGACAGGTTTGACAAAATTCGTCTCGAAGGCCAGGTCGGCAGGGACGAAGAAGAAGGTCTGCCAGCGGGGATAGACCATGCTGGTGAAGGCGGTCAGCACAACGCCAACGGCAAATACCATGACGCAATATCGCACCAGCCGCCAAAACCCAAATTTATTGAAGAACAATCCGATCACGCCTTGCGCAATATTTGTGACCGTAATTCCAAACACAAGCACACCCGCAGGGACCAGCACCCCAAACCGAGTCTCTTTGGCCTGGATCAACAGAAAGAAGAAGATCAACGAAGTCGCGCCAAATATATACGTATCGGTGAGCGAGCCAAAGAACAGATGCGCGGCTGTGGATCCCAGCATCACGGCAAAGATAAAAGCGTAACTGCTTTTTTCGGTCGCACGCTTCACGAATATCCATGCCATAAAAACGCACAAACCACTTAACGCTGAGACTACAAGAATCGGTGCAAGATTCCAATGGTCACCCATGAAAATGGCGAAAAAACGCACCAGTGAACGGATCGTCGTCAACGCCAGCGGATGCACGGAACGGTTCAGCGCATCACCTGTGGGGCTGCCGAGGATGAACAGCCACGGTCCCGCATCCGATTCAAAAAGGACGGTATTCACACTCAGCGCAGGGTGATTCAATGCACGCGCAATGACGAGGTTGATCAAGAAAAACATTCCACCCGCATAGACGCCAGGCAGATTCGATTTGATGAATTCGAAAAATTTGGTTTTCGCCAGCCGCTCATGAAACCCGCGTACCTCGAATTGTTCGAGCGCGCCAAATCCCCAGACTCCCGCGGTCAGTGCGCCTGAGAGAAACAAACCGAACCATTCCATCGGCAGCATGAGATGTTCCCGAAGAAGCATGGGCGGAAATTGCAGCCCTACGAAAATGATCGCCAGCAGAAAAATAGGGAGCACAAGCGCGAGAAGCAAATTTAGGGGCTGGCGTAAAAATCCGCCACGCAGCGAGTTCATCGCGCGACGGACGAGATAATATCCAAACACACTGCCGATAATTGTTAAGACAACGGTAAATACCAGCATATTGAAGATCGACCCAAGCGCATCGGCCAGAAAACCAACCGCGCCGTATACAAAAATGAGGGTCAATAAAAAACCAAGGAAATAATGCCAAAAACGGCTGGGCATCCGCTCGATAAAGGGAGCAACGGGCAGCATCAGGGCATACAACGCGAGCGCAAAAGCCAGCCACCCAAGATAATAAACGGTAGAAACTGCGATCGGCAGCACAACCGCCGCCCCGCCAATGATTGCCAGCACACCCAGCGCGAAAAGCACAGCGATTTGTCTCTGCCGCAGCCAATGCCAAAGGGTTGGGAATGCCTCAAATAATAAAAAAGCAATTGCCAGCGTGGGCACAGAGACGAGGAAAATACGGTCCAGAACCGTCTCATATCCTGAGTATCCAAAGAAAATTATCGCCGAGGAAAATGTGACGACAAATGCAGTGAACAGGCTAAATCCCACACGGAACAGGAACTGGAAAAACTTCACTCGAAATCTCTCCCGAACAAACTCTCAATCATGACATTATTTTACCCGATGCCATCCAGCCAAAATCCAGGATATTTTGGCATGGATTCTTAATGGGCGCAAATTGACTTGCCTGATAAATTAGACATATAATGAAATAAGCAAGGCCAACGCGCAATGGGCTGGTTCCACCATCTCAAACAACCTCTGCGGCTGACAAACCAGCCCGCACGAAAAGGGAAAAACCTATGTCAGGGCTGATCGGAAAAAATTTAGGGCGCTATCAAATTCTCGAACTCATCGGTGAGGGCGGCATGGCAACGGTGTTCAAAGCACACGATGCACGCCTCGAACGTGATGTGGCCATCAAGTTCATTCGGCCTGAAGCTGTCCCGCCCGATCAATTGGATATGATCCTCAAACGCTTTGAGCGTGAAGCCAAATCGCTGGCCGGGCTTTCTCAGCCCAACATCGTCGGCGTGATCGATTACGGCGAATTCGAAGGATTGCCGTACCTGGTGATGGTTTACCTGCCCGGCGGCACGCTCAAGGAACGCCTCGGCAAGCCCATGTACTGGCGGGACGCGGTCCGCTTTATCATTCCCGTAGCCCGCGCGCTCGAATATACCCACGAACACAACATCATCAATCGCGATGTCAAACCATCCAACATCCTGTTGACCGAAAAAGGCCAGCCCATGCTGACCGATTTTGGGTTGGTCAAGATCTTCGAAAAAGAAGGCGCAACACATCTGACCGCATCCGGCGCGGGGCTGGGCACACCTGATTACATGGCTCCCGAGCAATGGATCGGAGAAGCCACCGCCGCATCCGACCAGTATTCGCTGGGCGTCGTGCTCTACGAAATGATCACCGGCTACAGGCCCTACACCTCCGATACCCCGGCGGGCATTCTGCTCAAACAGATCAACGATCCGCTGCCGTTCCCGAAGGAATACATCCCAGACCTGCCGCAAAGCGTCGAATCGGTGCTGATGAAGGTACTCGCCAGAAAACCCAGCGACCGCTACGCCGACATGCACGCCTTCGCCAATGAATTACAAAATTTACTGGATGGACGGGAAGTCACCGCAACCGGTATCAAAACAAAACAACTTCGCGAGCAAATGACGGGCAAGATCGAAAAACCAAAACTCGATCAAATTCCAGTCGAAGCCGCGAAAACTCCAAACATCCAAGCCGAGCAAAAACAGGAAGCTCCAATACCAACGATCGTTCGGTCGGATAAAAAGGCTACGCCTCCTGCCAACCCTCTGCCTAACAGCCCGAAAAAGAAATCCTCTTCCCTGCTCATTGCCGCTCTCGGCACCCTCGTATTGATCGGCGCCTGCGGAGCCTGCTGGATGTTAAATTCCAGGCTTCACTTTTTCGGCGGAACAAACCCCACCGCCACACAGGAAGTGACCATTTCAACCGAAGCCGCCACCGAAATCGCCGAAGCGACCCTCCCCGCCGAGACAACCGAGCCCACCAGCGAGCCAACCGAAGCGCCAGTAGCCACCGAAGTCTCTCTGCCTGTTGAGATCAAAGACGAGAAGAATATTCCCATGCGCCTCGTCCCTGCCGGCGAATTCACCATGGGCAATGACGATGGCAACACAGAAGAACGCCCCGCCAGCAAAATCTACGTCGAAACCTTTTACATGGATAAATACGAAGTCACGAACGACATGTATTCCGCATGCGTATCTGCGGGCGTGTGCAAACTGCCCGAAAAGCCAGGGTCTGCCACGCGGTCTTCCTATTACAACAATCCATCCTTCGCGAATTATCCCGTTCTCTATGTCAACTGGACCATGGCCAAAACCTATTGCGAGTGGAGAGATGCCCGCCTGCCCACCGAAGCCGAATGGGAAAAAGCCGCCCGCGGCACAGAGGACGAACGCGCCTATCCGTGGGGCAACGACTTTAGCTGCAATTTTGCCAACCACTCCGGGTGTGTCGGCGATACCGCGCCTGTCAATCGATACGATGGCGGACAAAGCCCTTATGGAATCTACGGCATGTCTGGCAACGTCTGGGAATGGACCAGCAGCCTGTCCGAGTTCTATCCATACAGCGCCACAGATGGCCGCGAAGACCCCGATGCCTCAGGCTTCCGCGCAGTTCGCGGCGGGTCCTGGCATATTTTCGGCGGCACAGGTGGAAACATCCGCATCGACACGCGCTACAAACTGGATGCGGTCTACTTCGGCGCTTATGTCGGTATCCGCTGCGCGCTGACAAAATAGCCTCATAGATTTAGTGAACTCGGGATTCCTCGGAACCCCGAGTTTTTATTTAATCATGGCATCCGTTTTCACAAAAGTCCTCGAATCGTAGTACTTCTAAATGATGTCGCTTATAATTGAATTGCTTTACAAGATAACGAGCAAAACCAGCCAACATTTATCTTTAAGGAAAACTCCATGTCGTTGCTGATCGGTCAAACATTTGGGCGCTATCAAATCCTTGAGCTGCTTGGGGAAGGCGGTATGGCCACCGTCTACAAGGCTTATGACACCCACCTTGAGCGTGAAGTTGCGATAAAAGTGATCCGCCGCGACGCTTTCCCCGCCGACGATATGAACATGCTGCTCAAACGGTTCGAGCGCGAAGCCAAGTCACTGGGCAGGCTTTCGCACCCCAACATCGTCGGCGTGATTGATTACGGCGAACATGAAGGCTCACCATATCTTGTCATGGTTTACCTGCCCGGCGGCACGCTCCGCGAACGGCTGGGAAAACCCATCGCCTGGAGAACCGCGGTGGAATTGATCCTCCCCATCGCCCATGCCCTCGAATACGTCCACGACCGCAACATCATCAATCGCGATGTCAAACCCTCCAACATCCTGATGACCGAAAAAGGCCAGCCCATGCTGACGGATTTCGGTCTGGTCAAACTTTTCGGTGACAAGGAAAAAGACGCAACACATCTCACCAGCTCCGGAACAGGTCTCGGCACACCCGATTACATGGCCCCCGAGCAATGGACAGGCGAAGCCATTCCGCAGTCTGACCTCTATTCACTGGGCGTCGTGCTCTACGAAATGATCACAGGCCGCAGACCCTTCACAGCCGACACCCCCGCCGGTGTGCTGCTCAAGCAAGCCACCGAATCCCTGCCGCTTCCAAAATCATACATCCCAGATCTGCCAAAGGACGTGGAATCCGTCCTGCTTAAAGTCCTGGCCAAGGATCCCAAAGACCGCTACCCTGATGTGCATACCTTCGTCCTCGAATTGCAGAATCTGGTGGCGGGAAGGGAAGTAAGCGCGACATCCATCAAAGCCGAACAACTCCGCAGACAAATGACGGGGAAGATGGAGAACTACGCGTCTCAACCCGACCTGTCAACGGGTCAAACGAAAAAAGCATTTCCCGCCCTTTTTGCAGTGCTCGGCGGATTAGGCGCAATCGTAGTCATCACCATCATCGGCGTATTAATTTATGCCAGCAATGGCGGCACAGGCCTGCCCTTCCTCGCCGCACCAACGCAAACCTCACAACCGACCGCCGTACCATCTGCCACGAACACAGCCATTCCTCCAACAGCAACGCTTGAGGTCACAGCCGTCCCAACGGAAACTCTCGCTCCGACAGAAACAGCCATCCCGTCTGAAATAAGAGACGATCGCAACATCCCGATGATCTATATCCCCGCCGGGAAATTCACCATGGGCAGCAATGACAGCGGTGACGTCGGATCGAAACCTGCCAACGAAGTTGAGCTCGCAGCGTTCTACATCGACAAGTTCGAAGTGACCAATGAAATGTACGACGCCTGCGTCTATGCTGTGGAATGTAGAAAACCGCAGCAGCTGGGAACCGCCACCCGAAACACCTATTTCGCCAACCCGGTCTTCAAGGAATACCCCGTCATCTATGTGGATTGGAAAATGGCAAAAGCTTATTGCGAATGGAGAGGCGCGCGCCTGCCCACCGAAGCTGAATGGGAAAAAGCCGCCCGCGGCGCAGAGGATGAACGCCTCTACCCATGGGGCGATGAAAAACCTGATTGCGATCTCGCGAACATCGCAGGCTGTGTAGGTGATACTACGCCAGTAATGCAGCATGAGCTGGGGAAAAGTGTCTACGGTGTATATGGAATGGCTGGCAACGTTATGGAATGGACAAACACACTGTACGACCTGTACCCGTACGATGCCACCGACGGCCGCGAAGACCCCGACTCCACCAAAGAACGCATCGCACGTGGAGGCGCATGGAATCTCTTCGGCGGCAACAGCGGAAACGTCCGCGTGGATACACGGGTGAAATTGGTCCCTGAATATTACGGAGCCTACGTCGGCATCCGCTGTGCAAAATCGGCACAATAAACAAAAGAACTCGGAACCTTGAAAGTTCCGAGTTCTTTTGTTTCCCGTATTGGCAACTTCAGTCGCCGCACAAGAACGGCTGAAGCCATTACTACGTCAGCTAAAAAATCCCAGGCGCGCGCCATTCATACAAAACTTCAAGATTACCCTTCAGGAAGGATTCCCTCGTTGCACTTCTTTGAATCTTTCCACTTGTGGTCTTTTGGATCGTTGAAGGCATGATCAATACAACCGCCTGCACCCGCAGACCGTGATTTTTAGCCACTGCCATGCGAATGGCATTGGCAATACCTTCGAAGTCGTTGCTCTTTCGGTATTCGCGTTTTACTTCATGCACCACAACAAGATGATCCACCTGATTCGATTCCACCGCAAACGCCGCGCCAAAGCTGGGACGTAAAGCGTCGTGACATTTCTCCATCGTCAATTCAATATCCTGCGGATAGAAGTTGCGCCCCTGAATAATGACCATGTCCTTGATACGGCCAGTAATGTGAAGTTGGTCGTTATAGATAAACCCAAGGTCACCCGTCCGCATGAAAGGACCATCATTGGTTGGTGCAATAAAAGCCTGAAATGTCTTTTCGGTTTCCTCGGGGCGTTTCCAATATCCCTGCGCCACGCTGGTGCTTTGCACCCAAATCTCGCCAACTTCATCCTGCGCACACAGCTCTTTCGTTTGCGGATTCACGATCCGAATATCCGCACCAATCGAAGTCCATCCACAACCTACACTAATAAAGCTTTTTTGGTTTTCTTCTGGAAGGAACACAAGCTTGTGTTTTGCAAGCGCATCCGAATCCAGTATGCAATAAGATATCTTTTGACCATGCAACCTGCCACTTACCTTTACAGTAGCCTCTGCCAGTCCATACGCAGGGGCGAAAAGATTAAAATCAAAGCCACAAGGTTTAAAGGCATCGCTGAACATCTGCATGGTTTCAAACCTGACAGGTTCCGCGGCATTGCCGATAATCTTCAAACTACCAAGGTCAAGAGTTTCTTTTTCCTCATTCGTCACCTTTTGTACACAAAGATCGTAAGCAAAATTCGGAGCAGCGGAATGAGTGGCCTTGTGTTTTGAGATGGCTCTTAACCATCGATAAGGTCTTTCCAGGAATGCGATCGGGGCCATGAAGTAGCTGGGCCTGCCCAAATATACGGGCATCAGCAAACCGAAGATCAGACCAAGATCATGAAAGATCGGCAGCCAGGAAGCAAGTATGCTTTTGTCATCGAAGGCCGATCCCCGCTGCAAATCACGGACAGTTTCCGTCAGGTTGAGGTGTGTGATCATCACACCTTTTGGCGTGCTGGTGGAGCCAGAGGTGTATTGAAAGAAAGCCAGATCATCGGCTTTGTTTTCAACTTCCTTCCAGTGTTTCTCAATACCTGGCTCGACTTTTTCATTGACCACCCAGTTCAATTCGTGGAACTCGGGATATTCATCAAATAACAGCTTGAGCTTATCGAACAATTCCATCTGCGTGCAGGCCACCACGGCATCCGCATCGCTGAGCATGGATCTAAATCTGGGCGTGGCGCGTTTCAGGTGCGGGACGATGGTCGGCACAGCCACGACGCCTGCATACAAACAGCCGAAAAATGCGACGATGAATTCCAGCCCCGATGGATACAACAAAAGCGCGCGGTCGCCCGGGCTTGGTGTGCTGCTGCAAAGTGGCGGCAAATGCCCGAGACTGGCGATCAAGCTCGGCGAAGGTCAGAGGCGCTTCTTGATCCTCCCCGTCAACAAGGTACATGTAGGCCAGTTCATTCCCGATTCGATCCGCATAAAAGCGGACCACCTCTACAAGACTGACTGCCTCTTCAGGGTTTTGGATCATCCCATTTTCTCCTTGATTCTGGCAGCCATGGCGTCGATGGTGTTCATGTTGTCAACCGTCAACTCGGGGTCGGGGATGTAGATTTGAAACTCGATCTCGACGAACACCCCAACCTGCGCGAGCGAAAAGGAATCGATCAACCCGCTGGTGATGAGCGGCTCATCATACTTAAGCGGATATTCTGCATCGTTCATGATCTCGGTGCAGATGAATTTTCTTAATTTGGATCTGATCTCGTTTTCTTCCATGTTAAAACTCCTGATAAATAAATGGTGCCACCGCCGCCTGCCGTGTGGACAGGAACAAAAGCAGAAGCCCAACCGTAAGCAAGAACACCTTCGCAGGCTTTGACAGGCGCAGCAGGCCCAATTCGTCTTTGGCTGGCAACTGCATCACATCAATGAAAAAGGACAGGCCGATCGCCAGAATGGGTTTGATGATCTGATGAATGGACAGCGTCTGAATGATACCCCATCTGAACAGGCCGCTCCAAAATGCCAGCGTCTGGGTGAAATCCATTTTGAAAGGGGCATTGATCAGAATCAGAATCAGCAATGTGACCACGATGTTGGAAATCTGTCTCCAGCGCGGAAGCGGAATAGACGTTTTCTTCGCAAACATTTTCTGCACACGCTCGTATCCCTGCAACAAACCGTTGAGCGCACCCCACAAAATGAAATGCGGAGCCGCCCCATGCCAGATGCCGCTGACGATCATCGTTACAAGCGGCGGGATGACCAGGTTGGGCCAATATCGTCCGCTGGGATTGCGGCGCAGCATGGCGCGGCTGACGGGCAGGTAAATATAATCGCGCAGCCAATTGGAAAGGGAAATATGCCAGCGATTCCAAAAGTCAATATAGCTGGTGGAGAAAAACGGCTGTTCAAAGTTCGGCGAAAGCTGAATCCCAAACAATCCGCTGACTCCTCTTGCGATGCTGGTGTAGCCTGCAAAGTCATTGTAGATGACGAAGGCAAAAGTCAGCCACCAAAAAAGCAGATCGGGCATGGAATACTTTTGCGGAGCCGCAAATACGCCCAGCGGAATCATCCGCACGATGGTTTCAGAGATCACCAATTTGCGGACGAGACCGACGAAGATCTTGATAAAACTTTCAACAAGCTGGTCGTTTCCAATTTCAACGTCGGCTTGCAATTGCTTGAAGAAATTTTGCGCCCGTTCGATGGGACCCGCCAGCAGTTTGGGAAAATAGCCGAGATACAGCGAGACTTCCACAAAACTATGGTTTGCAGGGATTTGCTTGCGATACACATCCACCAAATACGAAATGGCCTGCAGGGTGTAAAACGAAATGCCGATCGGCTGAAGCAGGTCAAGGATGAGCAATTCGTTTGTCAGGCCGATCCGTAACAAGGCTTTGAAAAAATAGACCGAGGTCTGGTCGAAGTATTTGTAAAACAGCAAAACGCCCAGATTCGCGGCAACGCCAATCCAAACCCAGCGGGTCTTGGCGATGTCTTCCGCTTTATCCAGTTTCAGCGCGACCCAATAATTGACAATGGACGAAGCAAAGAGGATGGTCGCAAAAGTCCAATCCCAGGTGAAGCAAAACAGATACGAGGCGATGAGCAGGACGTAATTCTGCGCTTTTTTGGGGACGAGATAATAGATCCCAAGCGTGAGCAGGACAAAGAAAAAAAGCCGTTGGAGGTGATGGAGAGTTTTGAAAAAAGGTCAGTCATTTGAATCATTGATTATGTCACCCTGAGCGCAGCGAAGGGTCTCTTGGACAATCGTAGAGGTTCTCACTGCACTGGCGTGCAGCGCAAGTGTCGCTCCGCTCAGAACGACACTACACAACATCAGTTACCTCATAAACGTAATGCCGCCCAAATGCTCGCCAAGCAGGCCGCTGAAATATTCACTCCCAACTTTGTTGAAATGGACAATATCGTACCAGCCATCCGTTGGGATCTGAATGGACTCCTGTGTCAGCCACAAATCGGTGTTGACGAAGGCAGCTTCATTTTCCAGCATGTTGCGGAAATCGGGATAGACCTTGCGGTTGTAGGCGAATTTTTGGAAGGTGAAAAAGATGGGGTCAACAGGCGTTTCGAACAGGACGATTTTTGTCTCCGCGCTGTTCAGGGCCAGCAATTCATGCAAGCCATCGAGTTGTTCGCCTGTAATTTCAGGTCGATCCAGCAGACTATCGAAGTAATCCACCTGCTCCTGCTGGGACATGTTCGTTTTTTCGGAGAATTTCAGGGAATGGCCGTTGACTTCGATGTGATTCGCGTTCTCTTCGCCGTTGAGCAGATACCGATCTGCACCGAGGTAGGAACGATAGGAATTCGAGTTTTCGATGAGCCAGCCATCGGCCGAAAAATCATCCAATTGATATTTCACCCATGGCGAGGACATGATACTCGCATCTGACCCCGCCTGCACAGCGGTGTAATCGAACAGGTCTGTCCCAAAAACAATGACGGCTGGATGGAAGTTTTTGATGAGCAGTTTTGCCAAAGGGTAGGCTGTGATCGGCTTTAGCCCGCCCAGCCCAAAGTTTTGACAGTGAATCGTGTTCCCCGTCGAGTCAAAATAGGCCTGCTCCACGATTGTCGGATCGATTCCGTAAAGTACCTGCGAATCGCCGAGGATGATGCAATCGATCTGCCCGTCCTGAACTTCGCGGGCCTTGATGCGAATCACCTGCGGGTCAAAATGCGGATGCGAACTGCCGTACGATTCATATTGGAAAAAATTCCTGCCAGTGGAGGTTCTCGCAAAAGCCTCGATTGCCACACAAAATACCAACAGCCAGAGGACAGCCTGAAATAACACCTGCCCAACTGGCAGTTTGATTTTCAAAGATTTCATTTCGCCGATTATACCTGCTGGATGTGAGGCAGAGTATTTACTACCCACCGCCCTTTAAATAAATTCCCGTCGGGTCGAGTTCTTCGCGCAGGATTCTTAATTCGTTTTCGGTCACAGGTTCAGTGACACGAACTTCCACCGCGACTTTCAAATCCCAGCCTGTGTTGGCTTTGGCATCTTCAACGGTCTTGCCTGGGTGCAGCGCGGTCAGAATCATTTCGCCTGTTTCATCGGGTTCGAGCATACCGATATCCGTCACCACGCCAACCATGCCTTTGCCGCGCAAGCCCGCCTTTTCGCGGTCACCTTTTCCGCCGATGAATCCAGCCGAGGTCATGAATTCCACTTTTTCAGGGAAGCGGCGTTTTTGATGCGGGGTCATGATGTAACAGCGATTCGCCCAAGCTGCAATCTCCTGCGAACCGCCCGAACCAGGCAAACGCACTTTCGGATGGTCGTATCCGCCGATCACCGTGGCATTGATATTTCCGTGCTTGTCAATTTGCGCACCGCCCATGAAACCCACATCCACATTGCCGCGCTGGAGATAATTCGCAAAAATATCATACATGCTCACCACCGAAACCGAACCGCTCACGAGGGTCGGGTCACCGATGGAAAGCGGCAAACGGGCAGGCTCCGCGCCGATCACGCCCGCTTCGTACACCATCACCAGATTCGGCGCGTGCGTGCGCTTGGCCAAATTACAAGCCAAATTCGGCTGCCCCACCCCAACAAAAACAACATCGCCATCGCGCAGCAAACGCGCAGCGTTAATGATCATTAATTCAGCGGATGAATAGTCCATGGTTCCTCTATGTTTTTGTAGTACCGACTTCAGTCAGTGCAGGAACTATTGTGCCCGAAGATTGCCCGTCTGGCAAGGGAGAGATAAAATGGACTACGAGGAGAGAGACATGAAAACCAAGAATCCCACCGCCATCTTCAGTTTCATTCTTATTTTGTCCGTGCTGGCCTGTAACATGCCTGGTTCTGCAACCCAGCAAGCCACGCCTGTTCCCGTTCAGCCAACGGAAACGCCTGCGGCGTCCGCTTCTGCCACGCCGACAACTGTCCCCACCGAAACAGAAATTCCCTCCCCGACAGTGATTCCGCCCACGCCGACCATCGCCGTTTTCCATTCCCTCACCCCATCCACGAACATCAAAGCAGGTGACCTCGTCCACGATGTGGTTTCCGTGGATACCGCCGCCGAAAACCGCGCACCCTACGGCGACTCATACAACATCAATCTCTTCGAACGTCCCTTCACCCAGGAGATGACCTACATCCCCGATGTGGACATCGTCAGCTACAACCTGAGTCACGACGAAAAATTCTATTACGTCTCCATTGAACTCGTCGGCAAGAATCCGAACAACGAAATCGGAATCAACTACGCCGTCGAATTGGATCTGGATGCCGACGGTCACGGTGACTACGTCATCGCCGCCAGACCGCCCTACAATGCTGAATGGTCCACAGATGGCGTGGTGGTCGCCAAGGACAGCAATCGCGACACCGGCGGCCTCTCCCCCGAAAAATCAGATGCTCCCCTGCCCGGCGATGGCTACGATGAAATCATCTTCGATAGCGGCCTCGGGTCGGTCAACGATTCTGATCTGGCGTGGGTCCGCATCAACGCAGGCAGATATGCCACTGTGCAATTCGCATTCAAATTGTGGGTCGCTGAAAACAAGTTCATGTACGGCGTCCTTGCAGATGCAGGCCCACGAAGCATTGCCGACCTCGATTACGTAGACCGCTTCACCGAAGAACAAGCAGGTTCCCCAGTGCGCGGCGACAAGTTCTATCCGCTCAAGGCTCTCTTCGGCGTGGATAACGTCTGTCGCGAAGTCCAAGGCTTCACCGGCACAGGCCAGGAACCGCAAAGATGTCTGCCGAAGAAGTAGTGTTGAACCCACCTTATTCGGGTTGCGGACTTTTGTAGATTAACAATTAGATCAAGCAATCCATTAAAACCACGGGGGGAAGGGGGCCGGGGGGGTGGGGGGGTGGGCCCGGGGGCGGGGGGCGGGGGGGGGGGGGGGGGGGGGGGGTTTTGCAGATTGATTTCTCGATTAATAAAGAAATTCGTCTGATCGCTTAAATAAAAAGGGACACAGCGGCGCTGTGTCCCTACATTTTCAATTAAACGATCTACCCAAACAATTTCCCCAACCCCTTGCCGCCTGTCTTTTGGAACATCTTCATCATCTTCTGCGCTTCGCGGAATTGCTTGATAAGGCGGTTCACGTCCTGCACTTCCATGCCGGAGCCAGCCGCAATTCTTCGGCGGCGCGAGGCGTTCAAAATATCGGGGTTGCGGCGCTCTTTCAACGTCATTGAGTTGATGATGGCTTCCGATTGTTTGAATGATTTTTCAACCACAGTTGGGTCAATGCCGCGCGCGGCCTGCCCCATTTGCCCGGGCAGCATCTCCATGATCTGCGAAAGCGGACCCATCTTCTTCATCTGTTTCATTTGGTCGAGCCAGTCTTCCAGCGAGAAACCACCCTTCATCATTTTCTGGGCTTGCTTTTCCATGTCCTGGCCATCGAACGCAGCTTCCGCTTTTTCGATGAGACCGATCATGTCGCCCATGCCAAGGATGCGAGAAGACAAACGCGAAGGATCATACACTTCGAGCGCGTCGAGCTTTTCACCCGTACCGATGAATTTGATCGGCACACCTGTCACCGAGCGGATGGAGATCGCAGCACCGCCGCGTGAGTCGCCATCCATTTTTGTGAGGATGAGGCCGGTAAGGTTGATCGCATCCTTGAAGCCTTGTGCAATGTTCAAGGCCTCCTGACCGATCATGGAATCGACCACGAGCAGGATATCCACTGGGTTGATGTTCGCGGCGATGGCTTTCAACTCATCCATCAGATCCGCATCCATCTGTGACCGACCGGCTGTATCCACGATCACGAGGCCAAATCCACCTTTTTCAGCTTTGTCTACGGCGCGCTTCGCGAGCTGCGGCGGCGTGAGCGAAAGGTCGGCTTCCACCTCCACATCCAGGCGTTCGCCAAGCTGCTGCAATTGCTGAACAGCCGCAGGGCGGTACGGGTCACCTGCCACAAGCAAGACACGCTCGCCTTTTGCTTTCATCAAGCGCGCGAGTTTGCCGGAGGCGGTCGTTTTACCAGCACCCTGCAAACCGACCATCATAATGACGCGCGGCTTCGGGCCAGTGAGATTCAATCCGACAGGTTCGCCCAGTGATGCGATCAATTCTTCGTTGACGATCTTGATCACCTGCTGACCGGGATTCAGGGCCTTCGAAACTTCCGCGCCGACTGCGCGTTCGCGTACGCGGGCAATAAAGGTTTTGACAACGCTGAAATGCACGTCCGCTTCGATGAGCGCGAGGCGCACTTCCTTCATCGCGGCATCCACGTCCGCTTCGGAGAGTTTGCCGCGGCGGCGCAAGTTGTCGAATATTTGGTTGAGTCGTCCAGTGAGGGTTTCAAACATGGGTAAATGCTCCAGAGTAGGAACAGCATTTTAGCCCGTAGCAGGTTCGAGGTCAAGCAGGAGACGGGGTTTCATCCACATATATTTCTTTACATTGAAACCGAAACTCCTTATACTCGCCTGTGTTCTTGCTTGCATCCTTTTTTAACTCACGGAGGAGTTATGGCAAAAGAAAATGTTATGGTAAACGACAGGAGGGAAATTTTCGGCTGGGCAATGTATGACTGGGCAAACTCGGCTTTCAGCACGACCATCGGAACCGTATTTCTTGGGCCGTATGTGGCCTCGCTGGCACGCACTGCGGCGGAAGCGGCAGGCACAACCAATGTTTCATTTTTGGGAATCCCAGTCGCACCTGATTCATTTCTCCCCTACTGTATTTCGTTTTCTGTTGGAATGCAGGTTTTATTTCTGCCCATCCTCGGAGCGATCGCGGATTATTCGCATTTGCGAAAACGCATGATGCAGGTGTTTGCGACCATCGGCGCGGTTGCAACATTATTGATGTTCCTGGTGACTGGCGGATTGTGGTGGCTGGGCGGTCTGCTTTTTATTGTTGCCAATCTTGCTTTTGGCGCGGCAATCGTTTTCTATAACGCGTACCTGCCGGATATTGCCAGTCCGGATGAAACCGACCGCGTGTCTTCCTATGGCTGGGCGATGGGCTACATGGGCGGCGGTATTTTGCTGGCACTCAACCTGGCCTTCTTTACATTTGCCGAAGACCTTGGCGTGCCCGGTGACCTGGCGGTGCGAATCAATCTTGCATCGGCTGGCATTTGGTGGCTTGGGTTTTCTCTCATTACATGGAGCAGGCTGCGTCCGCGCCATGCAGCGCGGCAATTGCCTGCGGGCGATACTTATGTAAGCATCGGTTTCAAACAGCTTCGCAAAACCTTCAGCGAAGTGAAGCATTTCCCCGAGACCCTGAAATTCCTGCTCGCGTATTTTCTCTACAACGATGGAATTCAGACAGTGATCGCCGTCGCTTCGACATTTGCCGCCGCGCCTCTGATTCAGGGTGGGCTGGAACTTGAACAATCGACATTGATCGCCGTTATTTTGATGATCCAGTTCGTGGCATTCTTTGGAGCCTTGTTCTGGGGCAAGCTGGCAGGCTGGATCGGCGCGAAGCAATCGGTGGTTGTCAGCCTGGTGATCTGGGCTGGCGTGGTGATCTATGCCTACGGCGGATTAAAAGGTCCGACCGCGACCGCGCAGTTCTTCGTCCTTGGCGTTTTCATCGCGATCGTGATGGGCGGGTCACAAGCCATCAGCCGCAGTCTCTTTGCGCAGATGATCCCCAACGGCAAGGAAGCAGAATTCTTCTCCTTCTATGAGATCAGCGAACGAGGCACCTCCTGGATCGGTCCGCTGGTGTTCGGTCTTGCCAATCAGATCTTCGGGAATTTGCGCTACGCGATCCTGTCTTTGATCTTTTTCTTCATCATGGGCTTGATCCTGTTGCCGTTCGTGAATGTGAGTAAGGCGATCACGGATGCGAAGAAGTATGAGGGGTAACAGTAATCCATAAGCAGTGAAAAGTAATCTAAGCGGACTGGCTAATGCCAGTCCGCTTTAACCGGGGGCCCGGGGGAAGGGCCGGGGGACGCCGCCCGGTTTAATGTTTGTGTTTCTTTTTCGGGATAAACAACGGCGGTAATTTGAATTTCGGCGCACGATCACTGGACCAGGGAGTTTGTGGAGCCATGACGAGGGTACATAAAACCAAAAGCACACGATCATAGTTAACACGCCAGCCTGCGAAATCCTTCCATGCTTTTTCATGGTCGGGTTTGATGGGAATCCCCGCCGCTTCAAGCTTACGGATGACCTCATCATATTCTTCGCGGGTAATGCTGATGGGTGTTTCAGGATAGGTGGGATTCTGCGGATGCGAAATATCGAAATAGTCAGCGATGCGCCGAAATGCAATGAACCCCGCACGGATGCACAACGCGGCGGACATTTCATTTGGAATATCGATCGAGGACAGGGTCAGTGCAGCGGTATCGAGTACAGCGCCCGCAGAGGTGACCCACGAATTATCGGAGCGCGGCGAGCGGAAGAAAACCAGCGCAGGCAATGTAGTATGACTCTCCTCCACATCCGCAAACCAGATTTCCCAAATTTTCCATTGCTCGGCAAGTTTATCCAGCCCATGAATACGATGGAAGCGTGAAAGCATATCGTAGGGGTTGGGTGGATTCCCCGCGCGCACTTCGAGCATGTTCACGGCCTGTTCGCGCCGCGAGAAAGCGGAATACATGGTTGGCAGGTAAGCCATCAACAATGCCACCAGCACCAGGCCGAGCAGTGCTTCGGAAAAGGATAGAAAAGTGACGATGGGGCTATCTGATGTGGCAAAACCAAGCGTAAAAACCGAGGAGCCGCTAAAGCGGAGATCTGCGTACAAATCCCCACGCCAAGTGACCAGTACATCGCGGCATAACCAGACATGATGAGGAAATACCAAGTCGGCACCAACATCATCAAACTCAGCGGCGAATAGTATGCCATGATCTGGTCACGCTGCTCATAGGTTGGAAAAAACTTCAGGATGAATTCAAATATCCTGCGCATGATCCCAAAGACAACCCGATTCAACTGACTACGCGCAGCGCGTGTCAGAACAAAGGTGGAGAGGGCTGAAAAAACGGTCAGGCAGACAACAACAAACCCAGTGAGAAAAACAAAGACCCGAATCAAGATATCCATTTACTGGGTAAGCCCTATCGGCAATTCATACATCCGTTTTTGGTCGTAATTCTTTTCGAGGATGACAAGCCTGTAGATCGGGCCATCGCCAGTGAATGAGATCTGAAAATTGGGAGCGACCTTTTTATTGAATACAGTAAAGACATGCTCACGCCCGAGGTTATACAAAGTATTCAGATATCGATCCCCAATCCTTGCTGCGTAGACGAATCCATCCAGTGAAACGTAGATGAGAAATTTATTGTTCGGGCCAATGGCAAAGACACCTTTTGCAAGCGGACCAAGCTGATATTCCAGCCCATCGTCACAGCGCAGGATGTGCAGGATATCTCCCTTTTTGGTATCGTCCACAGTGACGACAATGCCAGGACAGCCCGTCCACTGCGGGGTGGATGTGATCGTAGGCATGATGCTGTTGAAAAGCGTTACGGTAAAGGTAGGGACGACCGTTGGAATGGGCGTCGCTGTAAAGGTGGGCACAGGCGAGAAGGTCTCTGCTGGAATGACGGGAATCTCACTTGAAAGAGTTGGGTCTAGTTCCACATTGGGATTCACCACTCCCAGATTGCAGGCACTGAACAGGAACGTCATCGCTAAAATAAATAATGTGGATAAGACATGTTTTTCAGGTCGCATATCGCCTCTATTCTGGACAAAAAAGCGCAAGACAAACATCTTGCGAGACAAAAAAATTATAGCATTAAAAAATTTAGGGAAAATTCGTGAGTTTATAAAAAAGCAGGTTCGACATTAAATGTCGAACCTGCTTCAGTCTTCGTAAATCAAAACCTATTGGATATATTTCTCGAACTCTGCGGTCAGTTCTTCACGAGATACCAAGCCGATGAATTTCTTCAAGACGTTTCCGTCTGCATCCAACAAATAAAGTTCGGGCTGGTAGTAGAAACCGAGCGCGCGCTGGAATCCGTCAGTGCGGGGGTCATCAGCGTCGAGATATGAAAATTTGATCTTGCCAAAGTACTCTGCTTCGAGCCCATGAACCATGGGCGCCATGGATCGGCAGGTACCTCAGGTGAAGCGGAAGAATTCCACCAACTGCAGCTCGCCAGCCGCCAAATTGACAGTAGTGGGGTCAGTGGCTTCGAGGTTGGGTCCGCGGGAGGTGGCGACGGGCAATACTTCCGCAACCGCCTGCGTTGGCGCAGGGGCGGCGACTTCGCCTGTGGCAGTGGGCACAACTTCCGCTGCAGGTGCAGAAGTAGCAGCAGGCGCCTCTGCCGCCGGGGGCGGGTTGGTCGCCGCTGCCGGGGCGCAGGCTGATGCCACAAAAATGGCAACCAGCACAACGGTCAGGAACGAACCGCGTCTTTGAATCCAATCTGGGAAGTGTGGTCTCATAAATAAATGTCTCCTGTTTGTATTTTCATTATGATAGCCCAATTCCGCACCTTCTTACAAAATCTCATGAAATTCTTAGCCGCACCCGAAAATAGCCTTTGCTTTGACGATTGCATCGGCCTGCGCTATACTAACATTAGTTCATTCGTTGACTGGCTGTTCAATGATGGTCACAGTCAGTCAACTCAAAACCGTTGACTATCAAACCACACTCGGAGGATCCTTATGGCAGATTTTAAACTTACATACGCAACCATGTTCAACCCCCCTGAAGAGTTACATGCCGGCTTCGATAAAGCCGTCGAGAAACTCAAGAAGAACATGGGGCAGGAATACACCATGCTTATTGACGGCAAGGAAGTAAAAGCCGATGAAAAGTTCGACGACCATTCCCCCGTCAACACAGATTGGGTGCTGGCGAAAATGCAGAAGGGTAACTCCAAACATGCGCAGGATGCCCTGACCGCCGCGCGCAAGGCTTTCCCAATGTGGAGCCACACCCCATGGCAAAAGCGCGTGGAGCTGCTCCGAAAAGCGGCTTCCCTCATTGAAGAGCGTATTTTCGATCTGGGCGCGGCGATGGCGCTTGAGGTCGGCAAGAACCGCATGGAATCTCTGGGTGATGTGCAGGAAACAGCCGATCTTATTTACTACTCCTGCTATCAAATGGAAAAGAACGATGGCTACATCGTTGAAATGGGCAAGGATCCGCTCGTTGGCTACGATGCCCGCAATGTCTCTGTGCTTCGACCTTACGGCGTGTGGCTTGTCGTTTCTCCCTTCAACTTCCCGTTCGCCTTAACTGGCGGACCTGCAGGCGCTGCACTTGTAGCGGGCAACACCCTCGTCATCAAACCCGCCACCGACACCGCGTGGATCGTGCGTCTGTTGGTGGATTGCTTCCGCGATGCGGGCATCCCCGATGGCGTGGTCAATTTCGTCACGGGTCCCGGCTCCACACTTGGCCAGGCACTTGTGGATAGCTCCGAAGTGGACGGTGTGACCTTCACCGGTTCCTTCGATGTAGGCATGAAAATGTTCCAGGATTTCGGCAAGCGCAATTATGTGCGCCCGATCATTTTGGAACTCGGCGGAAAGAATCCCGTGGTCGTTTCGAAGAATGCGGATCTGGAACGCGCCACCATCGGCATTATCCGCTCGGCCTTTGGCTTGCAGGGACAGAAATGCTCCGCCGCTTCGCGCGTACTGGTAGAGGATTCTGTTTACGACGACCTGGTCGGCCGTTTGAAGGAAACCGCTTCCAAACTCGTCATCGGTGACCCCACCGACCGCAACACCTACAACGGCCCCGTTGTCAACAAATCGTCCTACAATGATTTCAAGGATTTCTGTGAAGAGATCAATCAAGGCGGCGGCAAGTTCCTCGTCGGCGGCAACGTGAAGACAGGCGGCATGTTCGATAAAGGCTATTACTGCGAAAGCACCTTCGTCGTTGACCTGCCCTTCTCACACCGCTTGTGGAAGCATGAAATGTTCCTGCCCATCACCACCATCGGCAGAGTCAAGAACATGGACGAAGCCATGAGCATCGCCAACGATGTCAACTACGGTCTCACCGCAGGCTTCTACGGCTCTCCCGAAGAAACCGAATGGTTCTTCGACAAGATCGAAGCGGGCGTCACATACGCAAATCGTCCGCAGGGCGCGACCACAGGCGCATGGCCTGGCTTCCAACCCTTCGGCGGTTGGAAGGGTTCTGGCTCCAGCGGCAAAAATGCTGGCGGTCACTACTATCTCCCGCTTTATATGCACGAACAAATCCGCACACTCGTTAAGTAAGAAGTGTAATCACAAACCCCTTTCTCAACTTTTCGAGAAAGGGGTTTTCAATTATAGGTATCCATCATGCCCTGGGACCCCAAACAATATCATAAATTCCAAACAGAAAGGTCGGCACCTTTTTTCGACCTTTTGAAACTGGTCAATATCCGCCCCAGCCTGCAAGTCGTTGACCTCGGCTGCGGCACCGGAGAACTCACAAAACATCTGGCAGAAGCTTTGCCTGAAAGCAACGTCCTTGGCCTCGACTCCTCGCTGGAAATGCTTGCAAAGGCAAAACAACACGCCAATTCATTGCTTCGCTTTGAGCACGGTAACCAGACCGAATTGACAGGCACTTGGGACCTGATCTTCAGCAACGCCGCCCTGCAATGGTCTGAAAACCATGAAGAATTGATACCCAATTTATTCTACAAATTAAAAAAGGATGGGCAGATCGCTGTACAGGTCCCATCCAATCATTTTCATATTTCCCATCAGTTCATCCGCGAGACCGCAAAAGAAGAACCCTTCCAAACCGCATTGGGCGGATTCAACCGCCAATCCCCTGTCCTTACGATAGAAGGATACACAGAAGTATTATTCAAATGCGGCGCGCAAGATATCGTCGTTTTTGAAAAGGTCTATCCGCACGTACTGGAAAACTCGGATGCGATCCTGGAATGGATTCGCGGCACGGCGCTGGTTCCTTATCTTGAAAAATTGGGCGAACAAAAGGAAGCATTTACTGAAACCGTCCGTAAAAAGCTGAAAGAAGCCATTCCCGGCGGACCCGTGTTGTATCCCTTCAAGCGCACCTTCCTTTCTGCGATCAACCGAAGCAGCATTTGGTAGAATACTCCTATGGACGATGAACCCCTCATCTACCGCGTGGGAATGTTCTTCTATGTGATCGGCGGCGGAGCTTTTGTGCTCTTCGTAGCTTCCGACATTGCCGACCAGGTGGATTTTGACTATCTCTTTATCTCGCTCCTGATGTTTGGGTTCGGCTGGTATTTCAGGCGTGGAATGGCTCCCCCACCCTCTGCAGGGCGGTTCGCAAGTTTCAAAAAATGGCGCGAGAACGCAAAAAATAAAAAACAGCAAAAACAAGAGGTAAAGAAAAAATAACATGACCAAACTCACCACACTCAAGCAGGCAGTCGCCGACTTTGTTAAAGATGGAGATATTGTTTATGCAGCGGGATTCACGCACCTCATCCCATTTGCGGCGGGACATGAGATCATCCGTCAGGGCAGGAAGAATCTCATCCTCGCCCGCGCCACACCTGACCTGATCTACGATCAAATGGTGGCGGCGGGATGTGCGAAGAAAGTCATCTTTTCGTATATGGGCAACCCGGGGGTTGGGTCGCTGCGTATTGTGCGTTCGGCTCTTGAAAAAGGTGAATTGGAATGGGAAGAGTATTCCCACTTCGGCATGATCACCCGCCTGCAAGCGGGCGCAGCAGGCCTGCCATTTCTCCCCATGAACCAGACCGGCGCAACCGACCTCGAAAAATCGAACCCGCAGATCAAACGCATTCCCGACCCGTACGGCGGCAAGGATGTCATCGTTGTGCCTGCGCTCAATCCAGATGTAGCCATTGTCCACGTGCAGCGCGCGGATAAGAACGGCAATGCCCATTTGTGGGGCATCATCGGCGAACAGAAGGAAGCCGCCTTCGCCGCAAAAAAAGTCATCCTCACTGCCGAAGAGATCGTGGATGAATCCGTCATCAGGTCTGACCCGAACCGTACGATGATCCCCGCCAATATTGTGGATGCAGTTTGCCATGTCCCGTTCGCGAGTCACCCGTCGTATTCACAAGGCTACTATGACCGCGACAACGAGTTCTACCTCGCATGGGACAAGATCAGCGAGTCGCAGGATTCGGTTAAAGCCTATTTGGATGAATGGGTGTTTGGCGTAAAAGACCGCGAAGAATATTGGCAGAAACTCGGCGCTGAAAAACGCGAGCAATTGAAAGTGGTCAGCGCGTTGAGCGAACCTGTGAATTACGGGAAATATTAATTTTTTTTCCAGTACCTTTAACACAAAGGCGCGAAGACGCAAAGGCAATTTAAAACCTGGCGACTTCGCGTCTTCGCGTTAAAAAACTTTTTCTATTCGCCCCTACTTACATCCCCAAACTTTGCATTCGTTAACTTCACAAGATCGGTAACGGGCAGTTGAATATCCAACCCGCGCTGGCCGCCGGAGATATAAATTTTTTCATGGCTTTGGGCGGCAGAATCGATCACCACTTGAAAGCCCTTGTTGATCAACGCCAGCGGAGAGATGCCGCCCGCCTGCAACCCTGTCAGCGCCTCGGCTTCGCGCTCGGTGGGCAGGAATACTTTTTTTTCGTTCAAAAATGCGGCCAGCTTTTTCAGATCCACCACGCGTGGACCGGGGATCACCGTCAACAGCGGTTTCTTTTTTTCACGCGTGACAACGATGGTCTTGAAAACCTGTTCGGGCGGTACGCCCATATGCTGAGCCGCCTCCACCGCGCCGAGTTTTTCGGGCGGGAGTTCGTGCGCTTCATATTTCACTTTGTGCGCATCCAAAAATCTTGTGACATTATTGGTGACTGTCATAATCGAAAAATCCTGTACAATTATAAGCATAAATATGGATGAACGTACTGCCGCTTCAAACCTGACCGCAAGCCTGCTCCCGCAAAATTGACATTATCAGCCCTCGGGCAAAATCTCATAAATGGAGGCCAGTCATGACAACCGCAAGCGTATTATCTCAGTTCGGCTTATTCCAGGATCTCCCTCAACAGCTTTTGGAAGAGATCGCCGTCATCTCGGACGAAGTTGAAATGAAGCAGGGCGACTTCGTTTTCCGCGAGGGCGAAAAAGCGGACAAGCTGCACTTCCTGCTCCATGGCAGTGTGGCTCTGCGCGTCAAACTGACCTCGAGACCGGAAAGCCTCACCGTTTCGTTCGTATCCACCCCCTATCAAAGTTTCGGCTGGTCGGGCATCGTTGCGCCGAATCATTACACCTCCAGCGCCGAGTGCGACGAAGATTCAAAACTGCTCATTACCCCCGCCCAACCCTTTATCAAATTGCTAGAGAAGTACCCCGAAGCAGGCTTCAAGGTGATGCAGCGCATTGCCGAGATCATCGCAGACCGCTTGCGAAACAGCCGGCAGGCCTTGATCAAGACCCTCTAAAATCGCTGAAAATTTCAAAGAAAACAGGACCAAGCCTCGGTTAAGGGGGAAGCGGGCAGGTCCTGTTTTTTATTAAATCCGCGTAGTACAATAAAGCGCATGAAGTCGTCAACCGCAGCCATTCCACTTGAAAAATTGATCGAGCAATTACCGGAGCAATTCACAGTCGCCGACCGTGAATTGGTTCAACGCGCGTATCGGGTGGCAGAGGAGGCGCATCGCGAGCAAAAACGCAATTCGGGTGAGCCGTATATCAATCATTGCATCGCAGTCGCCAGCATTTTATCGGATTTGAAAGTGCCGCCGGAAGTGATCGCGGCAGGATTGCTGCACGACACCGTGGAAGATACTCCCATTACGCTCGCGGATATTCGCCGCGATTTTGGGGATACGATAAAAATTTTAGTGGACGGCGTAACGAAGTTGACCCATCTGCCGCGTGTATCGCGCGGAGACCAGCACCCGGAAAAAGATGAAGATGGAAACAACGTTGAAGAAAAGCCGATCGAGCCCGCCCTGCTTGGCCGCAAGGAAGATATTGTTTCAGAAACATTACGCAAGACATTTCTGGCGATGGGCGATGATGTACGCGTCATATTGATCAAACTGGCTGACCGTTTGCACAACATGCGCACGCTCGGCCACATGCCCGAATACAAACGCCGACGCATTGCGCAGGAAACCCTCGATATTTTTGCCCCGCTCGCAAATCGACTCGGCATCTGGCAGATCAAGTGGGAACTCGAAGACCTCGGCTTTCGCTACGTCAACCCTGAAAAATATAAAGAGATCGCAGAACTGCTGACCGAGAAAAGACCAGACCGTGAAGCCCAACTTGAGACGATTAAAGAAAATCTCGTCAAGCTGCTTGAAAAAAATAACATCAGAGCTGAAGTCAGCGGGCGGCCGAAACACATTTATTCGATCTTCAAGAAAATGCAAAAGAAGGGCAAGCCTTTCGACATGGTGCGCGATGTGCGCGCCGTGCGCTTGATCGTGCCAGATATGCCCTCGTGTTATGCGGCTCTGGGCGTCATCCACACTACGTGGCGACCCATCCCCGGCGAGTTCGATGATTACATCGCGGCGCCCAAGGATAACTTTTATCAATCCCTGCATACGGCAGTGATCTACGATGACAAGCGTCCGCTTGAAGTGCAGATTCGCACCAGTGAAATGCACCTCAACGCCGAATACGGCATTGCCGCGCACTGGCGATATAAGGAAGGCACCAAGCACGCCGATAAGAATTACGAACAGCGCATCAATTCACTGCGTACGATGATGGAATGGCGTTCGGACGTGAAGGATGCCGCCGAATTCGTTGAATCCATGCGCAGCGATGTGTTTCAGGACCGCGTCTACATCTTCACGCCGCGCGGTGACATCATTGACCTGCCCGCTGGCTGCACCCCGATCGACTTTGCCTATCACGTCCACACCGACATCGGCCACTGTTGCCGCGGCGCGCGCGTAAATGGAAAGCTTGTCCCGTTGTATCAGGAATTGAAGACGGGCGATCAAGTGGAGATCCTCACCGCAAAACGGGGCGCACCCAGCCGCGATTGGTTGAATCCAAATCTTGGGCTTGTGCGCACACAACGCGCCCGCTCGAAGATCAAGGTCTGGTTCAAGAAACAGGAAGACGAACAGAATCTCGCGCAAGGCCGCGATACCCTCGAGAAGGAATTGCAAAGACTCGGGTTAGTTGATATTAACTTTGAAAAGATGGCGCGTGACCTTGAATTCAAGACGCCCGATGAAATGTTCATCTCACTGGGCAATGGCGATCTTTCGGTCAGCAAGATCATCAAACAATTCTCACAGCACGAGGAAGCCAGCGACATCTTCGAGGTCAATCCATCCTCCACGCCGTCCACTTCCACGAACGCAATTGAAGTGGTTGGATTGAAGGGCATGCTTTCCTCGATGGCGCGTTGCTGTAACCCAATGCCCGGCGATCAGGTGGTAGGATTCATCACCCGCGGGCGCGGTGCGACCATCCATAGGCAGGACTGCCCGAACATTTTGATCCTGCAAACGAAGGAACGCGAACGCCTCCTGCAAGTGGGCTGGGGTCACGTGGAAAGAACCTACCCGGTACCGATCAAGATCAAAGCCTATGACAGGCAGGGGCTGGTCAGTGATATTTCCAACCTGCTTGCCGATGAAAATATCAACATTGCCGATGTGAAGGTGAACGTCAACCGCAGCATGGCCGACTTGCGCCTCGTCATTGAAGTAAAGGATCTCACCCAACTCAGCCGCATTCTCACCCGCATCGAAAACCTGCCCAATGTGATGGAAGCGCATCGCATCAACCCAGGGTAGAAAAATCGATTCCCAAAAGACAAACCTAAATGTACACTGATTTTCGGATGAAACTGGCAGACATCCTAAGGCGCAATGCTGTCCTTTTCGTGTTCCTCTCTGCTTTTGCGGTTTATGGCTTGAGTGCGGGCGTAAAGATCACCCAGCAATCCAAGACGCCGCAATATGTTTACCTAGCCTATTCCTTTCTGCGCGGACACACCGATCTGGTCGTGCTGCCAGAAAGCACCTACGACCTGATCCTCTTCGAGGATAAATGGTATGTCCCCGGGGGAATCACACCTGCGCTATTATCGCTGCCCTTCGTGTTGTTGTTCGGAAAAACATTCAGTGATGTGCTGTTCGGGGTTTTGATCGGCGCAGTGAACGCCGCGTTGATGTATTCCCTGCTGTGCAAGCTCGTGGAGAATTCGTCCACGCGGATCTGGCTGACCGCCCTTTTCGCGTTTGGCACGGTCCATTGGTGGCTTTCGAGCGTGGGGTCGGTCTGGTTCAATGCTCAGGTTGCGGCTTTGTTATTTATGATCCTGTATGCGCGGGATGCAATTCAAAACAAACCCTGGCTGGCCGGTCTATGGCTGGGACTTGCCTTTCTCGCCCGCCCACCGACGATCTTTTCGGCCTTGTTCTACCTGCTGGTCGTCGTTTTGCGTGAGCGCGCCATTCAACCCATTTTAAAAAAGATGATCCCCTTTGGCATGATGCTGGCGGCAAGCGTGGCGGTCATGCTGGGATACAACCAACTCCGCTTCGGCGATCCGTTGGATTTTGGTTACAGCTATGTGCGCGGATCCAATGCGCTGATCCAAACTTTCGCGCGCAGCGGCGGATTCAACCCGCGGTATATGCCGTGCAATATCTACGTGTCGCTTTTCGGAGCGCCGAACATGGCTGTCAATCCATTGCCAGATGTCAATGCGGTCTGTTCCTACCTTGAGCCGATCAGTCACGATTTTGGAAAACTCTCCACATTCTTCAATCCGTTGGGGATGAGCATCTTCCTCACGACGCCCGCCTTTTTGCTGATTCTTCGAGCGAAGCGCCGTGATGAATTGATCATCCCTGCCTGGGCGGGGATGATCGGTATTTTGATCCCGCTTTGGATGTATCACGCCACAGGCTGGGTGCAGTTTGGGTATCGCTACACAACGGATTTCATCGTCTTCCTTTTCATTCTGCTGGCCAGCGCCGTCAAAGAAATACGCTGGGTGGAAAAATCCCTGATCGGTTTATCTGTTTTGATGGGCGCGACGGGGATGTACCTGATGTATTACATGACGTTTGGATTGGTATGGACAGAGATGTTCGTTGACCTCGCACGGAAGGTCTATCATTTTATTTTTTAGATGTGTGTGGTCTCGATACATCTCACGAAAAGCTTGCGAGACTACTCGACCACCATTTAGAAAAACGCATCCGCACTGGCGTTCGATGCCAGTTCCTGTAGTAAATATTTCAACAAGGCCTTTATGAAGCCGCAAAAAACGAACGCCGTAACGCTCACGATCATTCTACTGATGCTTGCATCGGTGGTTTTTCGCGTGCTGGCGATTCCCCACTCGAATCGTGACATGGCCGTGTACAACCTGCGTTGGTATCAGGAATTGAGTCAAAAGGGAATCGGGGAGGCATTGGGGACAAATTTCTCCAATTATGCGCCGCCCTACACCTATTTGCTGGCGCTGGCTACGCTTACCCGTGATTTCATTCCACCGCTGACGGCGATCAAACTCATTCCCATTTTCTTTGACCTGCTCGGCGCGTATTTCATTTACAAGATCGTCAAGCTGAAATATCCGCAGGGGAATCTATCCATGCTTGCGGCGGCGATCTACTTTGCCGCTCCGACCGTCGTATTGAACAGTGCCTATTGGGGCCAGGCTGATTCGATTTACACATCCGCCTTGCTGGCTTGTTTGTATTTTCTGTTGACCGAAAAGCCGCTGTTTTCGATGCTGACATTTGGTGCGGCGTTCTCGGTGAAGGCACAGGCTGTTTTTCTGCTGCCCTTCCTCGGGGTGATGGTGCTGCGGAAGAAAATCCACTGGTTGTATTTGGGCGTGATCCCGCTTGTTTATTTAATTGCCATTCTGCCCGTTGTGCTGCTCGGCAGGCCGTTCGACGATGCCCTGCTGGTATATGCAAAACAATCAGATACGTTCAACATGCTTTCGATGAACGCGCCAAATATCTATAATCTTTTCCAGCGTGAATGGTATGCGTTCATTCTTCCGCTCGGCCTTGCATTGACCGTTCTGCTGACCCTCGGCTGGATGGTCTCGACCTGGCAGGCAAAAGCGGAACTGGATAACAAGTACATCATTCTCATCGCGTTCATTTCGGCGATGCTGATTCCTTTTTTGTTGCCGAAGATGCACGACCGTTATTTCTACCCCGCAGATGTGCTCTCGTTGCTGCTGGCGTTCTACTGGCCTTCGTTATGGTTCATGCCCGTTCTGCTTCAACTCAGTTCAGGCGGAGCGATCTCGATTTTCCTTTTCAATGCAGACCCAGTGTTCGCGATCTACGGCTTTCTGTTAAATGCCATCGCGTTGACCATCGCCCTGCGCACCCAGCGGATCGTTGAACAGCGCGAGACGCACCCGTTCATCTCATCCTCGCTTGCGTGGCTGGCGGCGATCCTCGTGCCCGTTGCATTGATCGGTGTTGGAATCAACCTTTTGCTCACGCCCGCCTACCTCCGCGTGGAATATGCGCTGCCGCACATGACTGAGGCGAATGGATTGAGCAGGTCAGAGCGGTTTCAATGGGCTTCGCAAACGGTTGAATACATAGGCAATGACAGAAAGCCGCAATTCCTGCAAAGGCTGAGGCTCGATAACGGCGCGCCTGTTTTCACTGAGCAGGAAATCGCCGCACTCGAAGGCGCGAAACGGTCCATGCAAACTGCATCATCGGTTTGGACTCTTTCGCTGGCGTTGCTCTTTATTTTCAGCCTGCTTGCCCGGGCTGGAGATTGGACTCCGAAATTGCGCCACGGTGTAAAACGCGGCGGGTGGATTGCAGTTGGAATTGCAACTGTGTTTGCCATTACGGCGGTCTTCGTTCCTGTAAAGATCGTTGAAGGCGAGATGCTTTTACGATTGTTCCCAGATGCGTTCTGGCGGGATGCGGTTTTGATCCTGTGTTTGTTCATGGGGATGAGTGGATTTTTCTTTGCGGTCTTAGCGGTAAGGGAAAAGTGAAGAAAGTGTCCGTGTTCTGTATAAACTCCCGACAAATCGCGTTATAATGCCGTGGCTTTTAGCCATGTATTCTGTCACCGAAGCGCGCGAGCGCATCCTCTCACATTTTCAAAGCACTCCGCAGGAAAGTATTCCTTTGATCGAGTGCGCCAATCGCGTACTGGCCGCGGATATTTCTGCGGCGCATGACCTCCCCCCTTTCGACAACTCATCGATGGATGGATTCGCCATCCGCTCAGCAGACTCTGCGAACGCCGCCGCTCAGGGAGTAACCTTGAAGGTGGTCGCTGATATCCCGGCAGGCTCAGTGCCGACGGTGACTCTCACCGCGGGTGAAGCTGCGCGCATTATGACCGGGGCGCAACTACCCAAAGGCGCCGATGCCGTCATCCCTGTGGAAGATACGGATTTCCATGTGCGCGATGCGGGGACGGTTGCGCCGCAAACCGTTTCGTTCTCAAGAATTGTGAAGGCGGGCGAAAACGTCCGTCCACGGGGGATGGACTTGCTTGCGGGGGATGTCGTTTTGCAAAAGGGGCGCAGGCTCAAGCCGCAGGATTTAGGTTTGCTTGCCATGCTCGGTTTCGCAAAAGTGGCTGTGCATAAAAAGCCGCGCGTGGCGCTGCTCTCTTCGGGCGATGAACTGCTCGAAGTAGATGCCCCGCTGACCGAAGGCAAGATCCACGATTCGAATTCATATGCGCTGGCGGCGGCGATCCAAAACGCGGGCGTGGAAGTGATTCGGCTGGGTGTGGCAAAAGATACGCGTGAATCGGTGGAAGGCTTGTTGAAAAAAGCAATCGCTGAGAACGTAGACTTGATCGTTTCATCGGCGGGCGTGAGCGTGGGCGCGTTTGACTTTGTGAAGGAAGTGATCGAATCAAATGGCAGGCTCGATTTTTGGCGGGTGAATATGCGCCCGGGCAAGCCGCTTGCGTTTGGCGAATATGGCGGCAGGCCGTTCATCGGTTTGCCGGGCAACCCTGTTTCAGCGTTCGTGGGGTTTGAGGTTTTTGTGCGCCCCGTGCTTGAGAAGCTGGGCGGCCAGTTGGACGGAGGCAGGCTCACGGTTAGGGCAAGATGCGAGGAAGTCATCGAGTCGGATGGCCGTGAAAGTTATCTGCGGGCCAGGATCCGCACCGAAAATGGAATCCACACGGCGGTTCTGACGGGGCATCAGGGTTCGGGGAATTTGCTCTCGCTGGTACAGGCGGATGCTTTACTAATTATCCCCGCTGGTGTAAAATGCGTGCCTGTTGGTCAGGAAGTGGAAGCAATAATTTTGTGAGGATAAATGGATAAATGGCTGTACCGCGCATCTGTTGCGCTTGTGATCCTGGGGCTGTTGGTTTCGATCTACATGACCATCTACAAATTTACCGGAGATGATGGCATGTGTCTGGGCTCCGGTGATTGTCACACGGTGAACGCCAGCAAGTATTCCGAGGTGAATGGAATTCCCGTTGCGATATTTGGCATCGGCGGTTATCTGGCGATCCTTGCCGTGCTTTATTTCGAGAATAGCAATCGGTTCTTCAAGCAGAATGCCACGTTGATGATCTTTGGCATGTCGCTCACTGGTTTTCTTTTTACCGTCTGGCTGATCTATGTTGAGATCGCATTGCTCAAAGCCATCTGCCCATTCTGTGTTACTTCGCAGGTCGCGATGACCATCATTTTCATCCTTGCCGTCGCGCGCCTGATCAGACAACCCCAATCTTAGGAGGAAGCGTAAATGCCCCGTATTAAGTGTCACTACATAGATTGCGTGTTCGTGGACGAAGGGTACTGCTCCGCCGCAGCAGTTGAACTGGACCCGGACACCGGCTGTAATACCTATTCAGCCGCAGACGGAGTAGCCCCAAAGGATGATGATTGGGACGAAGAGGAAGAATCTGAAGAGTGGGAAGACGAGGACGCCGACGAGGAAGATGATGACTGGCTGGATGATGAGGAAGACGAGTTTTAGCCCGCTTCTTTCTTTAACTGAAAATTGAATCTGAACAAAGAGCCTTCTCTGTGCGAGGGGGCTTTTTTGTTTTTCAGGTTTCAGGTTTCAGGTTTCAGGTTTCAGGTTTCAGGTTAGAAGGTTGAAAGGTTGGGGTTCTTACGTTGACCTGCCTTGCGTCTGTGCATATAATCAATTTATTCTTTATTGGGCGGCTTACGTTTAGACAATCAGGCCGCAATATATAGTCTGTTATGCGGATTACGTCCGTCATAGTTGGGCAGTTCCTCGCGACATTATATAGAAATGAAAATGGGAGGGGGGCCCCCCCCCCCCCCCAAAAAAAAAAAACATTGGGGGTTTTGGTTAAAAAAGGGGGGGGGTGGGGGCCGGGGGGGTTGGAGATGAAAAACAAGAGAGAAAGAACAAAAAAAAAAAAAAAAAAAAAAAAAAAAAAAAACCCAAAAAAAAAAAAAAAAAAAAAAAAAAAGAAAGGAAGAAAAAGGGGCCCGAACCGAGGGGCTCCCCGTTGGGGGTAAGGATTCCAGATGCTACCTGCATACATTCAAGAAAAATAAAAATATGCCACTTAATGAATCATTCAAGCGGCATAAGTGATTACGGTGGCCTGCAAGAATACCGCGATGATGTAGAGAATAGAAAGTTCCCATGGTCTGATGAAAAGTTTATTGAAACGACTATAAACAATGAACTCCTCTTTGAACCAGGAACAGGTTTTGCGTATTCCAACCCTGGATATTGGTTACTTAAGAGAATCATTGAAATAGAATCTGGTTTGTCGTTTGATGAACTTGTTGAAAAATACATAGCCAAACCATTAGACTTATCCAGCATCAAAGTGGCGCATAGAATATTTGACGACTCGCTAAATGGTTATTATGCTGAATGGGTTTGGCATGGTTTAGTATTAGCCAATGCAACGGATGTCGCGTTTTTTATGACATCTGACAAGGTGTCGCGATTGAATTCTTACTTAAATAAAGTTAATTACAAAGATGAATTTTGGCAAAACCCATTTTACGGATTAGGCTTAATGGTTGAACCAGGAATTAAGTACGGGCATCTTGGCGGAGGACCAGGATATGAAGCGGCATGTATTAAATTCTTGGACGCTGATATATGCGCATGCGCTATACTGTCAATCGACAAAAAAATTAATCCTCTAAGACAGGTAATGCTAGAAAAAGAATCAACAATATCTGACTGGAAAGACAACCACTAAATTAAATGTAACAACCCTGGTGTCCGCAAAATAATGTTGGAAGTATCTACGGATTATTTTTTTAGTAAAATTTACCACTGCCCAACAAAACATGCACCTGACGCTGGGATTCCTGGGCAATCTCAAGCAGTTTTCTACGCCTTTTCATTTTCCCAGTTGGATGGCTTCGCCGTCCCCGCCCCAGCGCAGGTAACGCAAACCGTTAGGTGCTTTCTATCAATTTTTCAAAAAGACGACGCCAACGCCCGAAAGATGCCCAAAAACAACAAGAACACTACAACGGCAAGAACCTTTTGTTGAGCTGCAGCCATACCAAGAAAGTGTTATATTCTCAGCCCAGCCGTGGCTGGCAAAACCCACAACAAAAAAGTAACTGACGATCATCCCATCTCCCATCCAAGATGTTCCACTTTGGGCAAGGATACCGGCTTTCAAGAATATGAGCCAAAAGGTGTGATCATATTTCAGCCAAAAAAACATAAATCACATGATCTAATTAATTTAAGAGGTTACGGAAGCCATATGGTACATCAAACAACAAATCAGTATCACAGTACATATAGAGCAGACATTGATGGGCTGCGCGCAGTAGCAGTTCTGGTTATTATCTTGTTTCACATAAACAAAGATTTACTCCCAGGTGGATTTATTGGAGTAGATGTTTTTTTTGTTATCTCTGGCTATCTAATTTCTCTAAATATTATTCGAGACGTTAATGCTAATAAGTTTTCCATTGCTGAATTTTACAGTCGGAGAATAAAACGAATTTTTCCTCCCTTAATCATTGTATTAGTAACCACTATTGGACTAAGTCAATTGATCTTACTCCCAGAAGATGCCCTAACAGTAGCAAAATCGGGATTGTGGTCCACCTTTTCAATGGCTAATGTATATTTTTGGTTATTTCAAGACACAAGTTATTTTGCAACAGCTAGTAACCAACTCCCATTATTGCACTTATGGTCTTTAGGAATAGAGGAACAGTTTTACATCATTTGGCCTTTCGCCTTATTGCTTTTTCTTCGCTCTAAACACAAAATACATTTCTTTGCTGTTTTCGGATTAATAGGCATTCTCTCGTATGCCCTTGGAGAATTTCTGTTTTCACATGCTCCGTCATTCTCCTACTACATGTTGCCCACACGCGCTGGGGAGCTTTTACTTGGGGGAATACTCGCACAATTCATAATAAAAAAAGAAAAACTGGAAATCCCTAAAGTAGTTGTTTCTATGATTTCTTTATTAGGTCTTCTTATGATAATAGGTTCATTATTCCTGTTATCCGAAAATAGTGTTTTCCCTGGGGTAAGAGCGTTACTGCCTACGCTTGGGACTGCTGCCTTAATATTTTCAGGACATTATGGAAACGCAGCACCCAACCGTTTACTGAAGCTAAAACCTATGTCTTGGATCGGTTTAATTTCCTATTCGGCGTATCTTTGGCATTGGCCAATATTAGCGTTTTACCGTTATGGAAACTTTAAAATAACCCTTCTCTCTGGAACCATTATTTTCTTCATAACATTATTCATCGCGTGGTTAAGTTATGCATATATAGAAACCCCCACTCGAAATTCAAAAAAAACAATAAAAGAAATAGTTATCTATTACTTTTTGGCGCCATCGGTTGTCATTATACTTGGTTCAGCAGCATCAATCAGCTTAAGAGGATACGGTTTAAGATGGTTCTCGGAGGAGTATAGAACAATCCGAACCACAATACACGATCAAACACGTCCGGCTTATGATTATGATTATGTCTGCCAATATTGGGTCGCTGCTGAAATCAAAACTGACGACCCTAATTGTGTAATAGGAAATAACAAAAACATTTCTCCAAAAGTAATTCTTTGGGGAGACTCAAATGCAGCGCATTATATTGGCATATTAGGCACTTTTGCTAACGAAGCAGGTTTTCAATTTCGAAATCTAGAAATTGGAGCATGCCCTCCGATAAACACTGATGCGGCCCTTTTTGCGGCACTGTACACGTGTTCAAGAGTGTAACAATTCACAAGAGCTTATATTTAAAGCCCTAGACGAGTATCAAGTTATTATAATTTCAGCATCTTGGATCGCCTATTTCAATCAGGATAAATTCATGGACACCGTTTTTGAAACAGTTCAATCACTGGCTGATGATGGAAAACTTATTATCTTGCTGGGGAAAGCTCCTGTACATCAAGATTACGATCGTCTCTGCCAAGAAAAAGCTATTAGCTTCCCAAGGATGATATGTGAATATCCCGATAAACCACTTAGTATGGCAATTCTTGACTCTAATGAAAAGCTACAAGAATTTGCAAGTCAACATCAAAACGTAGAATATTACGATTTCAATAAATTTCTATGTCCAAATGGCTATTGCTCTGTTTATGATGAAAATGGATATCCGCTATATTATGACGATCAACATTTATCCTTAGATGGATCATGGCGATTAGGTAAGCAGATTTATGAAAAAGTTGGTGTCCCTTATCCTTTCACTTTGATCTCTAATTGGTCAGAATAATAATCTATTAGACTCTATTAGCAATAAAAATGAGGCGCAGATAAACTCTCACGCTAAAACAGAAAAATCTGTGTTTTCTGATTTCGTCAGCATCCAGATTAGATTTTCAAACTTATCAACGATAAAGTCTAATAGTAATTCCTGTCTTTGTTTAGCACATGCTATTTTCAAATCAAGGGTTTGTCTTTTTCTAGATTGGCAGATTCTAAAACAGGATTTAGACGATGTAGGAGTAACATACACAAGGATCGGAGAATTTTCAAAGGCGATTTCCTCTTTAGAGAAAGATATAGAATTGGAAAGCAAAGGTGATATAGAATGGTGTAAGATCGCATTAGGAAATGCTAAAGAAGGAATACCAACTCCATAAAATGCCACCTAACAAAGCGTGCACTGGCCCCACCCGTCCTTTGGACACCCTCCCAAATACGACATTGAAATTTGAGAAGGGACTTAATATGCGCAGGTCGTATTTGGAGAGGGACTTGGCTTCGAGTTTTTCTGCTTCCAGGCAGCGTCCACGCCCACCTCAGCCACGATCCACGGGCGGAAATCGTTGGGTGCTATACTTAAAACACTTCTATGCACATAACAATTCTTGCTCTTGGTTCGCGCGGTGATGTTCAACCCTATGCCACACTCGGCAATGGGTTGAAGTCTGCGGGACATCAAGTTCGTTTTATTACATTTGAAAGTTTTGCCTCTCTTGTTGCCGAAAACAAACTGGATTTTCACCCCATTCAAGGAAACGCCCAAGCATTAGTCGCAAACGGAGGGGCGGATATGCTTGGGCTTATACGGTCTTTTGGTTCTCTTGCAGAGGGCTATGCCCGCGATTTGTCGCACCTCATTTGGGTGAAACTGACCTTATTAATCAATTACCAGCGGGTCTATATGGTTTTGACCTCGCAGAAAAATATGGTGTACCCATGGCACAGGCGGCTGTAATTCCATTGGCTCGCACCCGGGCGTTTCCGCTCCATGGGATTTCCCAAACTTCCCTGCCAGGCTACAACAAAGCAACTTACCATCTAGGCGAACAGATGGCGTGGCAAATGTTTCGCACTGTAATTAATCGTTGGCGTAAACAAACCCTCAATCTATCTCCACTACCCATGGCAGGCTACTTTGGACAATTAGGAACACAACGGATTCCAATCGTAAACGGGTTTAGTCCGCATGTGGTTCCGCGCCCAGCCGATTGGAATGAGCATATCCGCGTGACTGGCTATTGGTTTCCAAAAGACACGCATTGGCAACCACCAGATGATTTATCGGCGTTTATTGAAGCAGGCAGCCCGCCTGTGTTCATCGGTTTCGGAAGCATGCCGATCAAAGATCCGCAGCGAACCACGAATATCATTCTCGAAGCCCTAAAGCAAACTGGGCAGCGCGGAATTTTACATATGGGCTGGGGCGGTCTTGGAAATCAATCTCTACCTGAAAATGTCTTCAAAATTGATTATGCCCCTTACGATTGGCTTTTTCCGCGAATGGCCATGGTGATACATCATGGCGGTTCAGGCACAACTGCCTTTGGTCTTCGCTCTGGAATATCATCCTGCGTTGTGTCGTTTGTATTTGACCAGCACTATTGGGGGGAGCGTATTGCTGATTTAGGAGCAGGACCAAAACCGATTCGATATAAGGAACTGACTGCGGAGCGTCTACAGGAAGCCATTCGTTCTGGTATTGGCAACCCTCAAATACAACAAAAGGCCGCCGAACTTGGGCAAAAGATTCGCACAGAAAATGGAATTGAAAATGCTTTGAGTATATTTGAAAAAATGCTGTCCACTGGTGGACAATACAAACGCGCCTAACAAAGCGGACACTGGATTCTTCGACAAACTCAGGGCGGGCTGCTTGGGGGGACTGCCATTTCGACCTTTTCTGCCAATCCACGGCACAAACCAAAGGCTGTATCACTGCCCAAACATCTTTCTATAAATAAAGAGGTTCGTATAAAACGCTCCGAGAAGAATCTTTGCATTGCGTATGCAGTAATCGCTGTGGTTGCACTGATCGCAACTCAAGTAAACAACATTGCGTTTTTCCTCCAACCGCGAAATGAAAATATGATGGTGTATGGCATCAATGCACTTTACGCAAATCCAATCACGGCATCGTTTACAAACGACATTTTATTATATGCGCTTGCGGGTTGTATATTTATGGCTGTTGAAGCACGAAAACTTGGAATACGTCATGTTTGGGTCTATATCCTGCTTTCGTTCCTTGTCGCAGTAAGTGTAATGTTTCCCCTCTTTCTGATCGCACGGCAATATAAGATTTCACAGCAACACGAATAGCTGTTGACTTCCTTTTCTTTTAATAACAAAAAAGTGATTGCAACAGGCGGTCAGGGGCATATAACAATTCTAAAAGACTGGCTGAAAATGGATCAGCGCAGAGAGTATGTCGATGTTATTTCATATCTTTAAATATTGAGTAAACATGACCTGGTCTTTTTGAAAATCATTTTCGGGGGCATTTCTTGAAAAAGCCTGAAGTTCGTGCAATAATTCAATAGGTTCCGCGGCATTTCTCTGCCCGTCACCCACTCGAAACAACCTGAGCGGGGAGCCTGACCTTGCCATATTTTCGAAACCTGTTTGATGAGGATGGAGGCGTATCATGTCCGTGATCACCATTTCCAGAGAATTCGGCAGCGAAGGCGATGCCATCGTCCGCAAGATAGCCAGTTCTGGACTATCATTTTGTGGATCAAAATTTATCGGTACCATTCTCAGCCAGTATGGGTATGTGGAATTCGACAAAGAGTTTTCGACCCTGCCCACGTTTTGGGAGAGATTCGATGCCCAGCGGGAAAACAACGTGATGTCATGGCGAACATGCTCGATCAGGTGATACAAGCCGTCGCGCATCACGGCCATGTGGTGATCCTCGGGCGAAGCGGATTCGAAGTACTCGGCGGATTTGCGGATGTCATCCATGTGCGTTTGCAAGCCCCTTTCCCTGTGCGGGTTGGGCGCGTCATGGAACAGCAGGGACTATCATTCGAAGAGGCGGAAACAGCGGTGAAAAAAAGTGACAAAACAAGAGTAGCCTTCGTCGAAGAATTTTACAAAGTGCCTTGGGATTCGATTCATGCCTTCGATGTGGTCTTGAACACAGGCAAGATCTCACCCGATCTGGCGGCGAATTGGCTGGTTGATATTGCGAAAGTCCCAGTCAGCAGCTTCGAGATCGACAAGCCCACCACCGACTCCATTGTGGTTGACCGCATTTTGGCAGAGACTGTTTCCGAAGTCTTGAACTGTGATCATACTCACAGATAGACATCAATTTGAAATTTGCTCATAAAAGACGGACGAAAATACTCGCCCGTCTTTTATGTTAAACTTATCCAACACTATCCAGTTTTCACATGGAAAGACATTCGAAATTTCCAAGCGCACGAAGCCTGCAAGTTGCTGGAATCTATTCGATAAGAACTTAATGCGAACGGGATAAATGGAGAAGCATGCAAACATTTACAAACACCACGGATGGCGTTAAACGAATCTGGGATGTCGACAGGTTGTGGGAAATAGCAGGCAAACTGCCCATTAAAGATGTGCCCTTGGAAAGCATATCAAATCTGGATGAAGTTTCCTGGTTTGGAACCACTCCCGATGAATCCCCCACATGCCGCAAAGTGGCCGATCACGCAAAACGAATTTACGAAGCCAATTTCGATCACCCGGTGATTTTGTCCTCTGCGGGCTGGGTAATGGATGGCATGCATCGTGTTTGTAAAGCTTATTTATTGGGCTGGAGCACGATAAAGGCAGTGCAGTTCAGCCTGGATCCTGAACCCAACGAGATTATTTATAGCCGGGAATAATCGAAGAAAACGATGATGTCCTATCCCCTGAATTGATACAACAACACCCCAGCAGCCACAGCGAGATTTAAAGAGCTGACCCGTCCCTTCATGGGCAGGGAGACGGTCACATCACAGGCCGAGGATTGTTCCCTGGTAAGTCCTTTTTGCTCATTGCCCAACATCAAGATCCACGGGACTTGAGGGACAAAGGTGTTGTAATCCACATCTGCTTTGGCAGATGTGCCGATGAGCTGGTGTTTTCCCTTGTGCGACCATTCGATAAATTCATTGAAGGGAGCTTGAACGATCGGCTTCCAGAACAACGTCCCCATGCTGGCGCGGACAACGGTGGGATGATACAGCTCCACGCCGCCTTCGAGCAGGAAAAGCACATCCGCATTGACCGCGTCCATGGTTCGCAGGATGGTGCCGACATTGCCCGGGTCCTGCGGAGAAACGAGCGCGACGGCACGGGAAAATATTTTTATCTCAGATAGCTGCGTGTGGCGCGAGTGGACCAGAGCAATGATGCCCTGCGGGTTTTCCTTATCAGCCAGCGATTCCATCACAGAAACAGAGACAGGCTGCGGCGTGGTCTTGAGGCGGGAGATCAATTCACGCGCAAAGGAGCTGGTCAACACGTCTGGCGCGAACAGGACGGATTCGATTTTCCAATCCGCTTCGATAGCTTCGCCGACATGATGAATGCCTTCCACGAGGAAGAGACCCGTTTCAGTGCGGGTTTTCTTTTGGCGCAATGCGCGCGCATGTTTGACAGGCGGATTAGCGAGGCTGGTGATCAAATCCATGCGCCGATTGGGTCCGAAAACAACCGCCGAACGATGACATCATTCGGCGGTTGTTTTTTGATTTAATCGATTAAGGCGCGACAACGGTCAACTTGCCGACCATGCCCGCAATGAAATGCCCTTCCGTGCCGCACACAACCTGATATTCGCCTGGCTCGGTGGGCGCAGTGAATGTTGCGGTGACGGTCTTACCGGGCTCCGCCTCAACTTCCCAATAGATATTGCCTTCATCTTCGTCGCCAAAATCGTCGCCGATGGTTTGTCCGAAATTCATGATGACGAATTCATGAATTACCGCTCCATTATTGACGGCGGTGATGGTAATTTCCTGCCCGGCGGGGATAACAAATTCAGGTGGGGTGAAGGTAAATTCCACCATGTCCACTTTAAGGTTGGTGGATGGCCTGTTCCCACCACAAGCGGTTATTATGAACATACACACAAGCATGATCGTACTGAAAATTTTTCTCATATCGAATCTCCTTTTCTGGTATTTAGGATAAAGTTAGTTTACTTATTTTTCGAATCTTTTTCAATGGGCAGTTTTACCAAATCTTTCACCATGGCTGGGCGGGCAAAACTGCAATGATAGAGGGTAGTTTATAATTACCAAATGAAATTCTGCGATGGCTAGGCGCTGTTCGCAATGTTGTTGAACGCCTGCCAGTCAACCACTTCATCCATCACAATCATTGACGGCGGCCGGGTGCAAACATGTTGCATCCGGATCTACGGTGCCTCTGGTTTTGCTCACGCAAAACGGCATTACTCCACAACAAGCAGACCGCGTTTTGGTCAACGGCGTTTCGTTTCCCATGGATCAGCCGCCCGCCGTGGATCCCATCCAGTTGCAGCGCCGTGCGGTGGAACTGACCCCAACCACGCCACTGGGAACGCAAAACCTTCAAACTTCTGCGCCTACGGTGGGGCAGGCGTTGACCGAGGCGGGTTACGTCCTTGGGGCGGCAGATTTGATCGACCCGCCTGCTGAGACCTCATCATAACCTCATTGAATGTGGCCTTCACACCCGCGTGACCTGACTGTTCAAATTGGAGCGGACGTTGTGAACATCCGCTCTGCCGCAAGGACAGTGGGCGGAGCACTCGCCGAAGCTGGGATGCCACTCATCGGTTTGGATACCAGTTTTCCGCTTGAGAGCGAAGCGTTGCCCATTGATGGTCAGATCCGCGTGGTACGCGTTCAAGAGATCATCAGTGTGGCGCTCGAGCCAATCCCATTTGAAACGCAAAAGATCAGTTCAATTGATGTGCCGCTCGGGCAGGAGGAATTCGATCCACGGGGTCAGTAATGCTACGGGATGAACCGTACGCGATCCGATATGAAGACGGCAGAAGTAAGCCGCCAATTGGAGGGGGAGATCGTTGCACCGTGAACCGCAGCCGCGATTGTGCAGCGGCGAACATGACTCGATCTCTCTCCTTTGCCCCGGGTTTCCAGGCGAATACTGGACCGTCTGTTGGAACGTACGCAACGGTGTACTCCGCCATGCGAATCTGGGACGGGCAGTTGTTCTTATGGCACAGCCAGTGGAGCACGGGCAGGCTACGGCATCGTAGCGGTGGGATTATTCGATCTACAGCCATCCCGCTGGCATGCGGGTGTATATCCCCGGCGGATACGGTACAGCCACCATCGGCGATACAGGCGGCGGCCCGATCATCGAAACGCTGCTCGGTGTGCCGCGCACAAAAATGGATCGACCTCGGATCTGATGACGGTGCGATCCGGATATGACAGGCTGGGT